>JAJAYM010000081.1 GCA_027117675.1 Actinomycetes bacterium
GAGCCGGTCGCTACCCTGAGCCTGGGCGCACCCGGGATCGGGGCGGCACACCTGCGGCATTCAGGAGTCAGTCGTGAACGACGTACGCCACTCGGAGTCGGGATTCCCGATCGAACCGGTCTACGGACCAGACACCCTGGCCTCCTGGGACGACAACCAGCAGCTCGGTGAACCGGGGTCGTTCCCTTTCACGCGCGGCGTCTACCCGAGCATGTATACCGGACGCCCCTGGACGATGCGCCAGTACGCCGGGTTCGGTACGGCGAAGGAGTCCAACGAGCGCTACCACCAACTGCTAGCTGCTGGCACGACCGGACTTTCCGTCGCCTTCGACCTCCCCACCCAGATGGGATACGACTCCGACCACCCTGTCGCGTCCGGTGAGGTCGGCAAAGTGGGTGTGGCGATTGACTCGATCGACGATATGAGGATGCTTTTCGAGAGAATCCCACTCGACCAGGTGACGACTTCGATGACTATCAATGCACCAGCAGCGGTGTTGTTGCTGCTTTACCAATTGGTTGCCGAGGAACAGGGCGTTGACGCGGCACAGCTCGGCGGCACCATCCAGAACGACGTCCTCAAGGAGTACATCGCCCGCGGTACCTACATTTACCCACCGGCTGCGTCCCTGCGCTTGATCACCGATATCTTCCAGTACTGCCAGGCTGAGATCCCACAGTGGAACACCATCTCGATCTCCGGCTATCACATGGCTGAGGCTGGTGCGACGCCCGTACAAGAGATCGCGTTCACCCTGGCCAACGGTGTGGAGTACGTTCGCGCGGCTATTGCGACCGGTCAGCAGGTAGACGAGTTCGCGCCGCGCCTTGCCTTCTTCTTCGTGTCGCGAACGACAGTTCTCGAAGAGATTGCCAAGTTCCGCGCTGCCCGACGGCTTTGGGCACGGATCATGCGCGAGGAGTTCGACGCGAAGAACCCGAAGTCGATGATGCTTCGCTTTCATACCCAAACCGCTGGCGTGCAGCTGACAGCGCAGCAGCCAGAGGTGAACCTGGTGCGCGTGGCGCTACAGGGTTTGGCTGCGGTGCTCGGTGGGACGCAGTCGCTGCACACCAACAGCTTCGACGAGGCACTCGCGCTTCCCAGCGAGAAAGCGGCGAGGTTGGCGCTGCGCACGCAGCAGGTGCTGGCCTACGAGACCGACGTAACAAGCACCGTCGACCCATTCGCGGGTTCGTATGTCGTTGAGGCGATGACAGACGCAATCGAAGCGGCGGCAATCGACTTGATGGACCGGGTCGAGCACTTGGGAGGCTCGGTGGCCGCCATCGAAGGCGGTTTCCAGAAGGGCGAGATCGAACGAAGCGCCTATGACGTCGCCCGACAGATCGACGACGGTGAGCGCGTCGTAGTCGGCGTCAACAGGTTCACGCTCGATGCCGAGGAGCCGTATGAACCCCTGCGGGTAGACCCGACCATTGAGGCCGACCAGAAAGCTCGTCTCAAGGTGCTGCGGGCCGATCGCGACCAGATTGAGGTGGACCGCTGGCTTACCGAGTTGTCCGCCGCGGCGTCCGGCGACGCCAACGTGCTCTACCCGATGCGCGAAGCGCTACGCGCCAGAGCGACCGTCGGAGAGGTCAGCGACGTTCTGCGTGCTGTCTGGGGCGTGTATCAACCCATCGACTCCTTCTGATGGCGGCGATCAGGGCGACGACGGACGGCGGACCGTCTACCCTCGACCCCGTGGCAGATCACGGATTCGACCTTGGCCTGCTCGGTGATGAGTTGACCGAGCTGGTCACGAAGATCTCCGAGGAATTGGTCGAGATTCGTCGCGACCTTCACGCGCACCCCGAGCTGGGCCGTCGAGAGACACGCACCACCACGGTGATCCATGAGCGGCTTGCCGCCGCTGGGCTCAACCCCACGGCGTTGCCGGGAGGGTCGGGTGTCGTGTGCGACATCGGACAGGGCGGACGGACGGTGGCCCTCCGTGCTGACATCGATGCGCTGCCAATCGACGATGAGAAGCAAGGCGTGCCATACCAGTCGACAGTGCCTGGGGTCTGCCACGCCTGCGGACATGACGTGCACGCCGCGGTGCTCGTGGGGGTAGGGGTCGTGCTGGCCGAGCTCGCCAACCGTCGTGAGCTCAACGGTCGGGTACGGCTGATCTTCCAGCCAGCGGAAGAGTCGATGCCGGGCGGTGCGATCGACGTCATCGAGGCCGGCGCCCTTGACGGCGTCGACCGCATCTTGGCGCTGCACTGTGACCCGCGGCAGCGCGTCGGCGGCATTGGCGTCCGGGTGGGCCCGATCACTGGAAGTAGTGACCACGTCAGGGTGGTTCTGAACAGCGACGGCGGGCACACCGCACGCCCGCACCTAACCGGCGACCTCGTCTACGCGCTCGCCAAGATTGTCACCGACGTTCCATCGATCCTCTCGCGTCGCGTTGATCCTCGTGCTGGGTTGTCAGTGGTATGGGGAACGGTCCGTGCCGGGGGTGCCGCGAATGCCATCCCGCAGAACGGCGAGATTGCCGGCACCGTACGGTCGCTCGACGCACAAGTGTGGGAGAACGCCGAGCAGGTGGTTTCTCGAGCGGTTCAGGACATCGCTGTTGCCTACGGCGTCGAGGTGAGGGTCGACTACACGCGCGGTGTCCCGCCGGTGATCAACGACGCGGCATCCGTCCGGCTGATCGAAACGGTGGCGCGGTCGCTGCTGGGCGAAGGCTGCGTCGAAACGGTCGAGCAGAGCCTGGGAGGCGAGGACTTCGCGTGGTATCTGGCGCACGTCCCGGGAGCGCTTTTCCGGCTGGGCGTCCAGGCGCCAGGCTCAACGGGCGGCGGTGACCTGCACCAAGGGACATTTGATGTCGACGAGGGTGCGATTGACGTGGGAGTGCGGATGCTGACGGCTGTGGCTTTGCTCGATCTCTCGCAGGGAAGTCATTAGCTGCGGGTGGCCACGCGGCGGCCGTGGGCCGCGGTGCGTATCTAGAGGTTGGGCGGTGCGCCGACCATCCCAGCCGACTTGAACGGGTCGCGTCGGGGAGGGTCGCCAAGTTCGGCCCCCGGGCAAGTAGCGAGGGTCAGTCCCGCCCAGGTCAGAGCATCGTCGACGAGGGACTCGACGCTCCAGGTGCTCTCCAGGCCATAGGGCGTGACGGTGACCTTGTAGATCGTGATCTGGTGACGGTTCGGGGCGTCGTACATCACGGCGATGGAGCCGAGCAGACGCGCTTTGCCGCGCGTACCGCCGACGCCGTCCCAGGGAGTGTCATAGCGCTGCCACAATGAAGAGGTGGCGTTCCAGACACCGCCCGAGCTGATGTCGAGGCGCTTCAGCTCGTCGAGGACGCGGTTAGCCGCGCGCTCGTCAAGGATGGCCGCTGGCCTGATGATGCGGACGTCGTCACGCGGTGCAACTCCCATGATCTGCCTATCGGGCCAAACCGGGCAGAGGTTGAGTCCGAATCCGGTAGATCATGGACCAATATTGCGGCAGGGCCGCGTGCGCAGCTCACGGACGTAGTCGTCGGGGGCGCCGGCATTTTCGGCGGCGTCCGCCACGATCCCTAGGTAGCGGGCCGACGGCAGTCCGCCCTCGTAGGCGTTCAGGACATACAGCCAGGCGAGTTTCTCACCGTCCAACGTCGAGATCCTGAGACGAATCTTGTCGTAGACGCCGAGGGCACCCTCCCAGGTGTCGAGCGCGTGCTCGTCGAGCTCGGTGAGGTCGTAGAGGACCGCAAAGACCTGAGAGCCCGCCTCCTCTACGACGGTTGCCAGGGCGCCTTCCCAGCCGAGGTCCTCGCCGCCGAAGGTCAGCCGCCAACCGTCAAGCCAGCCAGTTCCAGCCATGGGGGAGTGTGGTGCGCGATCGGCCATCTGCCGCGGATCCATGTTGCTGCCGTAGGCGGCGTAGAGGGCCATGGCGACGAGCGTAGGGCCCGCGCCCGAGGGTTCTGGTGATCCGTGCGCCAGAATGTCGGCCGTGGCGAAAATGGTGATCGTCGGGGGAGGCCCCGGTGGCTACGAGGCGGCGCTGGTGGCGGCCCAGGTGGGCGCCGAGGTCACGCTGGTCGACCGTGACGGGCTTGGTGGGTCTGCGGTCCTGACAGATGTCGTGCCCAGCAAGGGGCTCATCACCGTCGCCGACGTGATGGATGAGGTCAACGACTCGCGCGCACTCGGCGTGCGCTTCGATGGACAGGTTGGCGTCGACCTCGCCGCCGTCAACCAACGATTGAAGACGCTGGCAACGGCGCAGTCGGCTGACGTCGAAGCGCACTTGGCGGCTGACGGTGTCCGGGTGCTGCGTGGGATTGGGCGACTTGAAGGGCCCGACCGAGTCGTGGCCGACCTAACGGGTGGCGGCACCGAAGAGCTTGACGCCGACGCCATCTTGATCGCGTCTGGTGCGCATCCGCGCGAGCTTGAGACCGCCCGCCCCGATGGCGAACGGATCCTCAGCTGGACCCAGCTCTACGACCTCGATGAGCTTCCGCGAGAACTGATCGTGGTCGGCTCTGGGGTCACGGGTGCGGAGTTCGCCGGCGCCTACCAAGCGCTCGGCGCACAGGTGACGTTGGTCTCGTCCCGTGATCGAGTTCCCCCCGGCGAGGACGCCGACGCGGCGTTGGTCCTGGAGGAGGTCTTCGAGCGTCGCGGAATGCGCGTGCTTGCCCGCACCAGGGCGGTCGGGGCGTCCCGAACCCCCGACGGTGTGACCGTCGAGCTTCAGGACGGCAGCACGGTGACCGGCTCGCACGTGTTGATGGCGGTGGGCTCGGTTCCCAACACCGACGGGATCGGGCTGAAGGAGTCAGGCGTGGCGGTGGACGACCGCGGCTTCATCGAGGTCGACCGGGTCTCCAGGACCAGCGTCCGTGGTGTGTACGCGGCTGGCGACTGCACCGGGGTGCTGATGCTCGCCTCGGTGGCAGCGATGCAGGGGCGCATCGCCATGAAGCACGCGCTTGGCGAGGCGGTGCAGCCGCTGGACCTCATGGTCGTGTCGAGCAACGTCTTCACTGACCCCGAGATTGCAACGGTCGGTGTAACGCAGCGCCAGGTTGACAGCGGTGAGGTGGCTGCGGCTCAGGTGAAGCTGCCACTGAACACCAACGCTCGCGCAAAGATGCAGGAATACCACGACGGGTTCGTCAAGCTCTTTTGTCGGGTTGGCACCGGCATCGTCATCGGTGGTGTGGTGGTGGCGCCGCGCGCCAGCGAGCTGATCTACCCAGTCTCACTTGCTGTGCGTCTGGGGTTGAACGTCGACCAGGTCGCAGACGCATTCACCGTTTACCCATCTCTGTCCGGTTCGGTGGCAGAGGCTGCACGGCAACTGCACTTGCGTAGTTGATTGGCGCAACTAAGTCACAACGTTGGCGGCACGAGGGCACCGGCGTCCAGAAGCCCGAGCTGTGCCTCAAGAGCACGCGCCACCCGCAACAACATCTGCTCGCTGTTGGCTGGACCCGTGATCGCCAGGCCCACCGGGAGTCCGTGGACGAAACCGATAGGCACGCTGAGGATCGGGTAGCCGGCGATTGCCGACGCTGTCGTGCATTCGCCGCCGGGGCCGACTGAGTCGCCCAGGACGAGGTCGTTCACTGGGGCGGGCGGGAACGCGGGAGACACGAGAACGTCCACCTCATGCGCGCCGAAGACAGCGTCCAAGCCGTCCTCGCGGGCCATTCGCAGCGTGTTCGCCCTGGCCGTTTGGTAGGCGCTGCTGTCGAGTCCCGGGAGCAACGCTGCGCGTTCGAGGTACTCCTGCCCGAACCAGGTCAGTTCCGCGTCGGCGTTGGTGTGGTTGAACGCGACGATCTCGGCGAGGGTGCGAGGGCCGCCGGGTGGGCGGGTGGACAGGTACGCGGTGAGACCGTGCTGGAACTCATGGAGCAGCACCGCTAGTGCCTGATCGTCCTCGTCGTTGTTCGGCTCCGGGAAGGCAACTGCCGGAACCGGGTCGACGATGACCGCGCCGGTAGTTGCCAACGCGTCGATGGCCTTCTCGGTGACAGCATCGGCACCGGTATGTGCCCCGAAGTGGTCGCGCACCACGCCGACCCGGACGCCGGCAATGTTGACGTCTTCGCACGCTGTCAGGAAGTGATCGGTGCCGGCCATCGCATCGAGCAGGGCTGCGACGAGCCGAACTGAGCGAGCCATCGGGCCCGGCGCGTCCTGACTGTGCGAGACCGGGATGATTCCGACGGTGGAGAGCAGCCCGACCGTCGGCTTGATCCCCACGACGCCGTTGTAGCTGGCAGGGCAGATGATCGACCCGTCGGTCTCAGTGCCGACCGCCAGTGGCGCAACACCAGCAGCGACGGCCGCTGCCGACCCAGAGGAGGAGCCTCCAGCGCTGCGCATCGGGTCCCACGGGTTACGTGTCAGGCCGCCCCGAGCGCTCCACCCGCTCGTTGAATGCGGTGAGCGCAGGTTCGCCCATTCGCTCATGTTCGCCTTTCCCAGGACGACGAGACCGGCCGCTCGCAGCCGCGAGATGAGCGCGGCGTCCCGACTCGGACGCGTGTCGGCGAGCGCCAGCGACCCTGCGGTGGTGAGCATGGCGTCGGCGGTGTCGATGTTGTCCTTCACCGCGATCGTCAGCCCGTGCAGTGGTCCGCGGGTCACACCGTCGCGCACCTCGGCGTCCAGCTCCATCGCGATCGTCATCGCTTCGGGGTTGAGCTCGATGAGGGTGTTGAGCCCGGGTCCTGAACTGTCCACGGCACCTCGCCGAGCCACAAGGTGATCAACTTGTTCGGCCGAACTGAGCTCTCGCTGCGACAGTTCTTCGTGGGTGAAGAGGTGGGCCGATGGGAGTGGCTCCGTCATGGCCCCACTCTGACAGACCACAATGGTAAACAGGGCTCTTCGAGATGGGGGAAGTAGCGATGCGCGTGGTGGTGGTTGGGGCGGGGTTTGCCGGGTTGATGGCGGCGTGGCGCGTCCGTCAGGCCGGTCATGAGGTTGTTGTTCTCGAGGCGCGCGAGCGAGTTGGCGGCCGCGTCTGGTCAGAAGAGCTGGTGGCCGGCGATCCGCGGACGCTGATCGAGCGTGGCGCGGAGTTCGTCCTGGACGGCTACGACGTCATGCGTTCAGTCATGGACGAGTTCGGATTGTCGCTGGCTCCGATGGGTATGTCGTACTACGTCCGCGAGCCGCGTGGGGTCAACGCCACCCACAAGGCCGTCGCTGTCGCTGCTGAGGTTGTCGCAGAGGCCGCGTCGCGTGCTGCCGTTGGGAGGTCCTTGGCGTCCGTCCTTGACGAGGCTGCAGCGCAAGTCGACGCGGAGGCACTCGAAGCACTCCGCTCGCGCATTGAGGTGACCAATGCCTGTCCGGTAGAACGGCTGGGAGCGGCAGCTGCCGCCGATGTGACGATTGCGTTCGAGCCGAAGCCGTCGTTCCGGGTAGCCGGTGGTAACCAGCGGGTGGCGGTGGAGCTCGCCGCTAGGCTGGGTGACGCGGTTCACTTCGGCGAGATCGTCGATGGCATCGAGTGGAGTGAAACGGAGGCCCGGATCCGCACCCGAACCGGCGACGTCGACGCAGAGGCAGTAGTACTCGCGACCCCGATGGCGGTCACCCGAGAGATGGCGTTCGACCCACCGCTTCCGTTGTGGAAGGCGGACGCTTGGACGCGCGCCGGCGTCGGCCAGGCAGCCAAGCTGCACGTGCCGTTCGCTGCTGGTGCGGCAGTCGTTCCCTGGTCGGCGGTGCAGAGCGTGGCTGACCGGTACTGGACGTGGACAGCCACCGATGCGACCGGCGCCGTTCAACCGATGGTGCATTGCTTCGCTGGATCGGGCCGAGCCCTCGACCGCCTGCAGGTCGAAGCCGGCCCGGAGGCGTGGGCCGCGCGGGTGTCATCGCTGCGGGCAGACCTGCCGCTGGACGTCGAGCAAGCACTGGTGACGACGTGGGCGGATGAGCCGTTCTCGCGTGAGGCGTACACGGCGATCACCACCGATTGGCGGCCCGAGGACGACGAGGCGCTGCAGCGATCGCTCGGTGTGCTGCACTTCGCCGGCGAGCACACAGCTGGTGACTGGGCCGGACTGATGGAGGGCGCACTGCGTTCGGGCGTGCGAGCGGCCGACGAGGTGGCTGGTCCGATTTAGTGCGGAGGGCCCGGTGGCGCCGATTCCTCTGTTAGCGTTTGTTGAGGAACTGTTGGCAGGGGATAGGAGCGGCATGGGAACAAAGACCGAGATGGCAGGGCTTCTGGCTCGTCTCGCCGAACCCCGCGTCAAGGCGATCATCGTCTTGGTTGGCGTGGCCGCCCTACTTCCGATGTCCGGCGTGAGCGCAGCCATTCCCACGCGGGATTGGTCGCCAGAAGAGCAAGTGACCGCTTACGGCGATGACAACTCCAATCAGGTGCGCCCGGAATACCTGGTCGGCAGCGCCGCGGACGGAACGACAGTCGCGATCTGGGAACACAAACGAGACACCGACAAGCTCATTGAGATGTCCCGTCGTGCCCCTGGGGGCAGTTGGTCTGCGCCCGCTGTCGTGGCCCGGGTGTCACGCAGCGCCTGGTTGGGCGAGATGGTGGTGGATGCAGCTGGTGACGCGACCTTCAGCATGCAACGCGTGCGGGTAGCGCCGGACACCTATCGGGCTTTTGTGCAGACGGTGTCTGCAAATGGGGACATCGGCCGGCGCCACCTCAGCCCGGGAATCAACCTGGTCGGTAACGGCCGCGGCGACGTCATGTCAATCGTCAGGAGCGAAGACGCCCCGCGCTACATCTACCGGCCAGCAGGTGGTCGCTGGACCGAGCCGGCGCCGGGACCGATGCCCAGTGGACTGGTACTGCTGGGAACACCAGAACTCTCCATGGATGCGGAGGGGAGGGTGCAGTGGATCGCTGACTACTACGCGCCACCAGCAACGAATCGGAAGGACCAGATCGGGCTGGCGACCTGGAATCCCTCCACCAAGGCGTGGTCGAAGCTTGCGTTTGTCGCGAGCACTGGCCCCGGCTTGGAGAACCTCTTCGCCGCGGGGAACAACGACGGTGATCTTGTGGTCGGCTGGACTGAGGTCTACGACGACCAAGAGGGATATGTTGACGAGGCCGTGAAGTCGACCTTCATCCCTCGTGGCGCGCAGACCCCTCGGCCGATCAAGACATGGGCGCATCAGGACGACTGCTACCAGCGCGCCCAGATGATCGGCGTCGGCCTAGACGCAGACAGCAACGCCACGGTCGCCTGGACGCAGTGTGAAGAAGACGGCAGTCCGGTCGCGATCATCAACGCCGCCAAGCGCCCTGCAGCGGACGGGGCATGGGACGCGCCCGAGCTGGTGACCGAAGCAATGCGTTTCATTGGTGGGCAGTTCGAGGTGAACGGGCACGGGACCGCGATGCTGGTCTATCAGCAAGTGCCTGGCTTCAACCTCATGACGAGTCGGCGATCGCCTTCAGGTGAGTTCGGCGTTCCCACGGTTCTGACGTCGCCCGATGTCAATTTGTCGAACCGGACCGTGATGGATCTAGCGCCTAACTCGGACGCGACCGTTCTCTATAGCTACTTCCGGAAGCACCCGGTGTACTCAAGGACGTTCGAGTAGTCGCCAACTTCTCGTCGAGGCTTCGGGCGATTTGATGCGTCGGTCGAGGTAAGGCCAAGGCGATGAAGTCGCGTCCGAAGGAGTGACGCTGGATATCGGCGACGTACCCGTCGACTGTCGCCCTGCCGCCGCTGCTCAGTCCGGCGCTGTCTGTCGCACTCGCACTCAGCCACCGTACGGCCGGGTGATGATCTCAAGGAGATGCCCGCTCGGTTCCTCCCAGTAGAGCCCGCGTCCGCCGTCGTTGGTGTTGAGCTCGCCGAGACGCTCCTGCCCAGGGTCGGCCCAGTAGGGCAGGCCGAGCTTACGAATGCGCCCGAAGATCTCATCGAACTCAGACTCGCCGACGAGGAACGCGTAATGCTGAGGATGGACGGCGTCCGCCACCTCGTAGAAGTCCAACGACACACCGTTGTTGGCATCGACGACGAGAAAAGGTCCGTAGGACGTCGGTGCGGCGAGGCCGAGCAGGCTGCTGACGAAGGTGGCCGACTCGCGTTTGTCGCGGACCGACACGATGGTGTGGTTCAGTTGGACCGCCATCAGGATCCCTTCGCGACGAGGTGCGCTAGTCGGCGATCGTGCAGATCGTGGCGCCGGCAGCGAGGGTCTGCCCGATCTCGGCGGCCAACCCGGTGATCGTTCCGGCCTTGTGCGCGTTCAGTGGCTGTTCCATCTTCATCGCCTCCAGGACGACGACAAGTTCTCCTGCCGCTACCTGTTGGCCCTCTTCGACGGCGATCTTGACGATCGTCCCCTGCATGGGACTGGCCAGGTCAGCACCGGACGCGGCCACGCCACCACCGCGCTTGGCGGACCTGCGCGGGGCCGCCTTGCTGCTTTGCGTTGATGCGGCGCCACCAACGCCGAGACCCGCTGGCAGTGTCACCTCGAGCCGCTTGCCCCCGACCTCGACAGTGACCGTTTCGCGGTCGCCATGCTCGGGTGTATCCCCACCGCCGGTGAAAGGCTCGATCGTGTTGTCGAACTCGGTCTCGATCCAGCGGGTGTGAACGACGAACGGCTGCTGGGGATCGTCAGGGGCGAAATCCAGGTCATGCATGACGGCACGGTGGAACGGCAGCGCCGTTGCCATGCCGTCGACCTCGAACTCAGCAAGCGCGCGCCTGGAGCGCTCGACGGCCTGCTGCCGCGTGGCCCCGGTGACGATGACTTTGGCGAGCAGCGAGTCAAAGCTCTGGCCGATGACCGAACCTTGCTCGACGCCAGCGTCAACGCGTACGCCTGGTCCAGACGGTGGCTTCCACACGGTGACTGGACCTGGGGCAGGCAGGAAGCCGCGTCCAGGGTCTTCGCCGTTGATCCGGAACTCGAACGAGTGACCGCGAACCTCAGGGTCGTCGTACCCAAGCTCTTCGCCGTCGGCGATCCGGAACATCTCGCGAACCAGGTCGATACCGGTGACCTCCTCGGTGACCGGATGCTCGACCTGCAGGCGGGTGTTGACCTCAAGGAATGAGATGGTGCCGTCTTGGCCGACGAGGAACTCACACGTCCCCGCACCGACGTAGCCGGCCTTACCCAAGATGGCCTTCGATGCTCGGTAGAGCTGAGCGTTCTGCTCTGGGGAAAGGAACGGCGCTGGAGCCTCCTCGACCAACTTCTGGTGGCGACGCTGCAACGAGCAGTCGCGGGTGGACACGACAACGACGTTGCCGTGCTGGTCGGCCAGGCACTGGGTCTCGACGTGCCTGGGTCGGTCGAGATAGCGCTCCACGAAGCACTCACCGCGACCGAATGCGGTGACCGCTTCGCGCACCGCCGAGTCGAAGAGCTCAGGAATCTCCTCAAGTGTCGTGGCTACTTTGAGTCCTCGCCCACCGCCACCGAAGGCGGCCTTGATCGCGATGGGCAGGCCGTGCTCCTTGGCGAAGGCCACGACCTCGTCGGCACCGGCGACCGGATCCGCGGTGCCGGCGACCTGGGGGGCATCGCCCGAATGAGCGAAGTGCCGCGCCTGCACCTTGTCTCCGAGTGCCCGGCTAGCGGCGGGCGGAGGTCC
>JAJAYM010000082.1 GCA_027117675.1 Actinomycetes bacterium
CGCCTCGACCCGGCTCATCGCCTCGCTCGCGAGGTCGCCGGATGCGCGCTCAATCCTGGTGATGGTGGCGGAGCTGGCCCTGGCTGGTGGCACGACGGCAGGGTAGGCGCCCACTGGGCGGGGCCAGCGCCTGGGGTTGTCGCACCCCCACAATCGCCACGAGCGTCCCCCTGGGTGTCACGCCACCGTGGAGTGCATCTCCCACACCAGCGCTTCGGCAGATGTGCGCGCCACCAGCCGCTGACCTTCGGCGCCGGTGAACCGCACGCTGTCGCCGGCGCCGATCCGGCCCCCACCTTCAAGGTCGACCTCCCCCTTGGCAACGTACAGGTGGACGAAGGGCGCGGTCGGCAGCTGCACATGCCGTCCTGGATCCAGTCTTGCCGCGTGAAGTGCTGCGTTCTGCTGGCTGATCCGAATGGCCAGCTGGTCTGCGTGCTTTGCCATGCCGGACGCGACGGTGACCAATCCTCCAGCTGTGAGTACCTCGCCAATGTCCAACTGCTCGTAGCCCGGATTGATGTTCTGCTCGTCTGGCAGCACCCACATTTGCACGAAGTGAACCGGGTCGTTGTGCTCAAGCTCACCACTCAGTTTCCAGGAGTCGTTTTTCTCCGAATGGAGGATCCCGGTGCCGGCGCTCATTCGCTGTGCGAGCCCTGGGTAGATGACTCCCGAATGACCCGTCGAGTCCTGATGCACCAAGGATCCCTCGAGAACCCACGTGATGATCTCCATGTCGCGGTGGGGATGGGTCTCAAATCCCGATCCTGGGGTGACGATGTCGTCATTGCTGACGAGGAGCAGCCCGAAGTGCGTGTTGTGTTGGTCGTAGTGCTGGCCGAAGGAGAAGGAGTGTTTGGAGTCGAGCCATCCCCAGTCAGTGGCGAAGCGGTCGGACGCGGGGCGCAAGTCGATGGTGGTCACGCTCCGATTCTCGTTGGCAACCCCGCAGGGCGCACACTCGACAACGAAAACCGGCACTCAGGAGGACATTCGGCGGGCCTGGGTGGTGAGGGTGGCGGCGTGGTCGGGCACGTACGTGAAGTGTTCCTTTCCGGGACGTTCATATCCAGTTGATGGCGGCCGTTTCGGGATCGTGATTGGGGTCGGCGCCGCCGTGCGGTGATCGAGGGTGCTGAGCAGGTGAGCGATCATGTTGATTCTGGCGCGCGGCTTGTCATCGGCCTCTACGACGAACCAGGGTGCTTCCGGTATGTCGGTGCGCACGTACATCTCATCCTTGGCGCGCGAGTAGTCGTCCCAGCGCTGCATTGACTCGACATCCATGGGCGAGAGCTTCCACCTGCGCAGTGGGTCATCCACGCGTGATCGAAATCGGCGCTCCTGCTCCTCCTGGCTGACGCTGAACCAGTACTTGCGGAGCAAAATTCCGTCCTCGACCAGCATCCGCTCGACGATCGGCGCCTGATGAAGAAACCGTCGGTACTCATGGTCGGTGCAAAAGCCCATCACGCGCTCGACGCCCGCGCGGTTGTACCAGCTGCGGTCGAACAAGACGATCTCGCCGGACGCCGGAAGCTGTTCGACGTACCGCTGGAAGTACCACTGCCCGCGCTCTCGCTCGGTGGGCGCTGGCAAGGCGACGATGCGGGCGAAGCGCGGATTCAAGTACTGAGTGAGGCGCTTGATCGTGCCGCCCTTACCGCCAGCGTCGCGCCCTTCGAACACGATCACGACCCGCTGGCCACTCGATCGCACCCACTCTTGTAGTTGTCCCAGCTCGGTCTGCAGGCGGTAAAGCTCCTTCTCATAGACCTTCTTGGCGAGAGTGGGGACGTCTTCGCGCTGGTGATGGCTCATGGCGAACTCAGGCGTCGCCCATCCCAGCGCCGGGATCGGCAGCACGCGGGTCGTCGAGTCGGTACCTGTCGAATGCTTCCTTGACGGATTCGCGCTTGACCTCACCACGGCGGGCCAGTTCCTGCAGCGTGCGCACCGTGATCGATTCGGCGTCGATGCGGAAGTGGCGTCGCAGCGCTCCTCTGGTGTCGGAGAGGCCGAAGCCGTCGGTACCGAGGGTGACGTAGTCGCCGGGGACCCACGGCCGGATCAGTTCTTGCACCGCTCGTTGGTAGTCCGAGACAGCCACGGCGGGTCCCTCGACGTCGGCGAGCCGATTCGTGACGAAGGCGACTTGCGGCTCGGACGCCGGAGCGAGGAGGTTGGAATCGTCCGCGCGTAGTCCGTCGCGGTGTAGCTCGACCCATGACGTGACCGACCAGACGTCGGCCGACACCCCCCACTCGTCAGAGAGCAGCTGTTGGGCGCGCAGCGCAGCCGGCATGGCCGATCCGCTTGCAAGCAACTGCGCGCGTACCGCAGATTCGCCGGGAGCGGGGCGATAGCGGTACAGGCCGCGGAGCAGGCCGTCCACGTCGAGATCGTTCGGCTCGGACGGTTGGTCGATCGGCTCGTTGTACATGGTGAGGTAGTAGAAGACGTTCTCGGAGTTTTCGCCGTACATGCGGCGCAGACCATCGCGCACGATGTGCCCGATCTCGAAGGCGAAGGCGGGGTCGTAGGAGACGGCCGCCGGGTTGGTCGCGGCGATCAGGTGTGAGTGACCATCCTCGTGCTGCAGCCCCTCACCGTTGAGGGTGGTGCGTCCGGCGGTGGCGCCGACGAGAAACCCTCTGGTCATTTGGTCGGCCGCCGCCCAGAGCGAGTCGGCTGTCCGCTGGAATCCGAACATCGAGTAGAAGATGTAGATCGGGATCATCGGTTCGTCGTGCGTTGAGTATGAACTGCCCGCCGCGATGAGCGACGAGACCGATCCCGCCTCGCTGATGCCCTGGTGCAGCAGCTGCCCGTCGGTTGCCTCCTTGTACGACAGCATCAGCTCGCGGTCGACCGACACGTACGTCTGCCCGTGCGGGTTGTAGATCTTCTGCACAGGAAACATCGCGTCCATGCCAAAGGTGCGCGCCTCGTCCGGGATGATCGGGACGATGCGGTGGCCAATCTCGGGATCCTTGAGGAGGTCCTTGAGCAGACGGACGAACGCCATTGTCGTGGCGACCTGTTGCTTGCCCGAACCGCGCTTGGCCGCGTCGTAGGAACGGTCACCGGGGAGGACGAGCGGGCGGCTCGTCGTGCGTCGCTTAGGAAGGTAGCCGCCGAGTACCTGACGCCGCTCGTGCAGGTAGCGCGTGACGTCGCTGTCCTTCTCCGGCCGGTAGTAGGGCGGCAGTTTCGGGTCGATCGCATCGTCATCGATCGGGATGGCCAGACGGTCGCGGAACTCTTTGAGGTCGTCGAGCGTGAGCTTCTTCATCTGGTGCGTGGAGTTGCGGCCCTCGAAGTGTGATCCGAGCGTCCACCCCTTGATGGTCTTGGCGAGCACCACCGTTGGCTGTCCCTTGTGCTCGATCGCCGATTGGTACGCGGCATACATCTTGCGGTAGTCATGCCCCCCGCGCTGCAGGGCCCAGATCTCTTCGTCGCTCCAGTCTTCGACGAGTTTGCGAGCACGGGGGTCGCGACCGAAGAAGTGGTCGCGGATGAAGCCACCGTTCTCTGACTTGTACGTCTGGAAGTCGCCGTCCGGCGTCGCGTTCATGATGTTGACGAGTGCCCCGTCCGGGTCCTGAGCGAGCAGCGGGTCCCAATTGCGTCCCCAGATCACCTTGATGACGTTCCAACCAGCGCCGCGGAAGAACGCCTCCATCTCTTGGATGATTTTTCCGTTGCCGCGGACCGGTCCGTCGAGGCGTTGGAGGTTGCAGTTGATGACGAACGTCAGGTTGTCGAGCTCTTCACGTGCGGCCAGTCCAATCGCACCGAGCGACTCGACCTCGTCCATCTCGCCGTCACCAAGGAACGCCCAGACGTGCTGGTCAGAGGTGTCCTTGATCCCACGGTTGTGCAGGTAGCGGTTGAACTGGGCCTGGTAGATGGCGTTGATCGGGCCGAGGCCCATTGACACAGTGGGGAACTGCCAGAAGTCGGGCATCAGTCGTGGGTGCGGGTAGGACGGCAAGCCGCCGCCAGGGTGTGTGAGCTCTTGGCGGAAGCCGTCCATGCGCTCCTCGTCAAGGCGTCCTTCGAGGAATGCGCGCGCGTAGATTCCTGGCGATGCGTGGCCCTGGATGTAGATCTGGTCGCCGCCGCCGGCGTGGTCAGCCCCGCGGAAGAAGTGGTTGAAGCCGACCTCGTAGAGGGATGCGCTGGATGCGTACGTCGAGATGTGCCCACCGACACCGACGCCTGGACGCTGGGCACGGTGCACCATGATCGCGGCGTTCCAGCGCACGTAGGCCCGGATGCGCCGCTCGACCCACTCGTCACCGGGGAACCAAGGCTCCTGCTCCGGAGTGATCGTGTTGATGTAGTCAGTGGTGGTCAGCGAGGGGACGCCGACGCTGCGCTGCCTGGCTCGCTGCAGCAGGCTGAGCATGAGGTACCTGGCGCGGTACGCACCGTGGGTGTCGATCACGTCGTCGAGGGAGTCCCGCCACTCCTGCGTCTCCTCTGGGTCGACGTCGACGAGTTGGGTGGGCAAGCCACCGCTGATCAGGGGTTCACGCTCGCGTCCAGTGTTCACGCTGGTATCGCCTCTTCCATCCGGGCTCGGGTGATCGGCTGCTCGTAAGCCTACGCGCGGTCGGTGGCTGCCAGAGGGGACGGACCGACCATCGCCCTCACCTTGGCGACTACCCTTCCCAAAACGGCCCGATATGCTTGCGTGTCGGTCCTGGCTGTAATGGACTACTCAGGTGGGCCCTGCCATGGGTCCCCGGGAACTGGGAGGGGTGTGCGTGAGCGGGAGCGACGGGCCGGAGGGCGCGCCGAACGGCCCGGCCGCGCGCATGGGTTTTACCGCCGGCCAGGTGGTCCTCGAGATCGGTGTGGACGAGGACGCAGACTCCGAGTTGCGAACCGCAATCGAGGCAGCGGTCGGCTCCGCCATGGTCGGTGACGACTTCGGCGACGTGGCTGACGTGGTGGTGCTCTGGTGGCGCGATGATGACGGCGACTTGGTCGACGCCTTGGTCGATGGTCAGTCGGCGATCACGTCCGGCGGTGTCGTCTGGCTGTTTACTCCGAAGGCAGGCCGCAACGGTCACGTCGAGCCGAGCGAGATCGGCGAAGCAGCCCGTACTGCCGGGCTCTCGTCCACCAAGAGCACCAGTGCAGCCCCCGAATGGGCCGGCACCCGGCTGGTGGCCCCCAAACTCGGTCGCTGACTCCGTTCGTCAGACGCTCCGTTCGCCTGACGCTCCGTTCGCCTGACGAAGGCGCCTCGCTCAGATGAGCGGGGCGCCTTCGGTGTTGCTGTGGGGGTGTGTGCTCAGGCGAGCCAGGGGTGCCGTTGGACGAACTCCAGCGACTGCCACCACTTGCCCAGGCCCCAGGTGCGTTCTGCTGTGAAGAGCATCAGCACGATCACGAAGATCGCGTAGGCCAAGTGGTCCTCGACGATCGGGTTGTTGGACTGGTTCGCGCCTGCCTCATCGGTGTACTGCGCCCACGGTGCAGCTGCGAGGTACATCATCATCAGCAGCGCCGCGGCGCCGATCGATCCGATGCGCATGAAGACACCAAGGATCAGTGTCACACCGGCACCCAGCAGGGCGAGCATGAACGCCCAGTTGACCCATGAACCTGGGTAGAGCGTGGGGCCTTCGGCGCCCATCACTCCGGCGCTCTCGCCGAGCCAGTTGAAGAAGCCCGCAAACTGGCCCTCGGGGTTGACTCCGAAGGTGAGGTAGCCGAATGTCGGGCTGCCGTCGCCGGTCGCAAACATCCAAGCGCCGTCGCTGGGTGTCGCGTAGGTGAGCCCGAACATCTTGTCGAGGAAAGCCCAAAGAAACACGAATCCGAGGGCGATACGAGCGATAGCGGCCCAGTACTTGGTCGTGGCCGCTTGGGTGAAGCCGTGGTACCACGAGCCCTGACTGGCCTGGGTGACGCTGAGGTCTCCCTTGACTGTGGTGGTCATCTCCGCCTCCTTGGATCCGAAAAGCATGACTTCCTGTTCCTGAGGGTCCTCGCGAGTGGTTGCCTTAGCAAGGACCTTGGGGCCGAAGACATGCGCCAAAGGACCTGACCTGATTTACTCCCCGGTAACTTCTAAGGGGAGGTTTGGGTATGTCAGTCGAGGTTGGCCAGCAGGCGCCGGACTTCACGCTCGCGAGCCAGCACGGTGAGCCAATCAGCCTGTCGTCGTTCCGTGGTGAGAAGAACGTGGTGCTGATCTTCTTCCCGTGGGCCTTCAGCGGCATCTGTACTGGTGAGCTCTGCGAGATCAGCGACCGCATTGACTCGCTCGACAACGACCACACCGTAACTCTCGCGGTGTCGTGCGATCCAAAGTTCGCCCTCCGCATCTTCGCCGAGCGCGAGGGCTACACCTTCACCTTGCTCAGCGACCACTGGCCGCACGGAGCCGTGACACAGGCATACGGCGTCTTCAACGACGATCTGGGAGTCGGCTACCGCGGCACCTTCATCATCGACAAGGACGGTGTCGTTCGGTACTCGGTGATGAATGGGATCGGGGACGCGCGCGACCCAGACGAGTACGAGAAGGTCCTCGCGTCACTCGGTTAGGTCGGCGGTAGGCTCTCTGGGCGTTCGGGCGTATAGCTCAGTTGGTAGAGCTCCGGTCTTACAAACCGGCGGTCGGGGGTTCAAGTCCCTCTGCGCCCACCGGATTGTTTCCCGCGGCATCGGGGATCTGGAGTCCTAATCCGGACCGCCGCCTCGGCACTTCCCAAAGGGCTTCCACCATGGAACGCGCACCTCGTCCCTACCTTCGCTGGTTCGAGTTGAAGGCCTGCAGACTCTCTGCCATGCAGGCATCGGGCGTAGACCCTCGGGACGTGGCGTGGGAGCGGGAGCAACCCGTGTATCGGGTGTATTTCTGGGGTCATCCGCGGCATGCCAGCGACGAGTGGCGGATCACCGACGCGGGAAGCGTCCAGGAAGTGCTGGCCTGGGCGCAAGCCCGATCCGGTCGTCACCGGACTTGTCAGGTATGGGCCGAAGCAAGAAACGAACAGGGTCTCGGGTTGCTGCTGCTCAGCGGGCACAACGATCCGACCGATGGATCTGAGTGCCGGTAGCAGGTGCTGACGCTAGGGTCCCGAGGGATACCTCGCCTCACTCCACCGTCGGAACTACTTCTTCTTGTCCTTTTTCTTGCTCGGCTTCTTTCCCATGGTCCGCCCTGCTTCCTTGTCCTCTTTGGTGTCTGCGAACGTAGCAAATGGAGTCGCGGGCGTGAACGGCCAAGCGCGATCCGTTGTCGTCGAACCACATGGGTCGTGAGCTGTGCCTGCATCACGTGCGTCGTGGGTACGCTGGCCTAACCTAGGCACAAGTCGCCTCTCAACTGACAGGACGGTTCCATGCCCTTGTGGTTGCTCCTCGCCCTCGCCATCGTGTTCGAAGTGTTGGCAACGGTCTTCCTGCGGGTGTCGGACGGCTTCACGAAGTTGTGGCCGGTGGTCATCGTCGTGATCGGGTACGGCATCTCGTTCTACCTTCTGGCACTCATCCTCAAGACCGGTATCCCGCAGGGCATCGTGTACGCCATCTGGTCGGCGTTCGGGATCGCACTCGTCACCCTGGCCGGCATGTGGATGTTCGACGACAGGATATCGCTCGTGACCGGTCTCGGACTCGTCGTGGTCATCGTCGGAGTCCTACTCGTACAGCTTGGCAACGAGGCGGTGACGCACTGACGCGAGCAAGCTCGACGCGGCTTCGCTCGTCGCGAAGGAGGGCAAACATCTCGACCGGGGTACGACCGACAGACCGCAGATGGCGACATCCTGCTGCTCGCGTCTGCCGACGGACAACCGGTCTACCGGTCGATGGATTCCGCACCATGACCCGGTTTAGCCTGTGGCCGGGCCGCGACCATTGCTGACCAGCGACTAGACCTCCTGCCACTCACCGTCGATCCACTCGGGGTCGCCGTCGAGGAGCGGGGCCATCTCGGCCCGCCACCACTTGTCCTGCGCAGGGTCGTCGGCGAGCGCCTCGTCCTGTGCCTTGGAGTCGAAGCGGATGGCGACGACGATCCGGCCGTCGCCGGAGACGAGCACGTTCTGGTCGACGTATCCGACTGTCTCGCCGCGCTCCTCGGCCCATCGTTCGGCGCGAGCCCTCATCTCGTCGACCGACCCCTTGACCTTGGCGATCATCACCGTTCCGTACATGGCGTCACCTCCACGCCAAGGCCCCAGAGGGGTTTTTTCAGAATCGGCTGCCCCGTGCTCGCCGCGGTGCCGGTCGGTGCACTCGGTGAGCAGGGGCGTCCACCAGGGATGTCTCGGCGAGCATTGGGTGCACCTCGTCGGAGGCCCGCTACTAGAGTCCGAAGCGTGATCAGTCCCACCGTTGGCGACATCGTTGCCGACCTCGATGCGCTGTATCCGCCCGCGACCGCCGAGGACTGGGATGTTGTCGGCCTCACCTGCGGGGATCGAGCGTCACAGGTCCGCCGGGTCATGTTTGCGGTCGACCCGCTCCCGGCTGTTGTTGATGAGGCACTGGCGTGGGGAGCGGACCTGCTGGTCACGCACCATCCGCTGCTGCTTCGGCCGACTCACAGCGTGGCCACCGACAACTGGAAAGGGTCGCTGCTGCATCGGCTGATCCGTGACGGCTGTGCGCTCTATACCGCCCACACAAATGCCGACGTAGCGCTTGACGGGGTGAACGATGCCTTGGCCGAGGCGCTGGGTCTGACCGACACGAAGCCGCTGCGTGTTTGGCCCGCGGAGCCGGCCGACAATCTCGTCACCTTTGTTCCGCCGGACCATGCCGACGCTGTGATCGCCGCTCTGACACGGGTCGGTGCCGGAACAATCGGGAACTACGCCGGCTGCGCGTGGAAGGTGTCCGGGACCGGAACATTCACGCCAGGCGAAGGAGCGAACCCCGTCATCGGCGAAGTCGGACGCACCGAGGTGACTGCTGAGGCGCGTGTGGAGATGCTCGTACCCCGATCGCTGCGATCGGCAGCTTTAGATGCCATCAGGGTGGCTCATCCCTACGAGGAGGTGGCGATCGACATCATCGAGCTGGCCGCCGCCGCCAGCGGTACCGGCCTGGGGCGGGTCGGTTCCCTTGCCGATCCGGCGCCTCTTGCGGCGTTTGCGCAGCGGGTGGCTGATGCACTGCCCTCGACACCGGCCGGCGTGCGCTTCCATGGCGACCCGGAGACCGTCGTTGAACGCGTGGCCGTCTGCGGCGGTTCAGGTGCCAGCCTGTTGGCCGACGCGGCCAGGGTCGGTGTTGACGTTTTCGTGACGGCAGACCTTCGGCACCACCCGGCGTCCGAAGCTCTGGTGGCAGGTGGCCCAGCGCTCGTGGACCCCGGACACTGGGCGAGCGAATGGCCCTGGCTGCCAGTGGCGGCCGCCCGCCTTATGCAGGCGCTCGCGCGGCGTGACCCGAGCGCCACTACGGTGGAGACCTACATCTCAACCGTGGTGACCGACCCCGTGACCGGCCATGTCCGGTCCCGTCTCGAGGAGGACCGCTGAAGGCATCACCGGCAGAACAAACCCGACTGCTCGACCTGCAGGCGATTGACCAGACGCTGGCGCACCTCGAGCACCGTCGCAGCAACTTGCCCGAGGTTGCCGAGCTGAAGGACCTCGCAACGCAGCAGCAGTCGGTGCGTTCTCAGTTGATTGCGGCGCAAACCGAGACGAGCGATATCGCCCGCGAACAAGACAAGCTCGAGTCCGACGTCGACCAGGTGCGGCAGCGCATGACCCGCGACCAGCAGCGACTGGACTCAGGTGCGGTCACGTCGGCCAAGGACCTAGAGAGCCTCCAGCACGAAGTCGGATCACTTAACAAGCGGCAGCGCGATCTTGAGGACGTTGAGCTGGAGGTCATGGAGCGGCTCGAGGAAGCTGAGAAGAAGGCGACAGTGCTCGGCGCAGAGCAGTCGCGCCTGGCTGCCGCCGTCGAAGACACCGAACGACGACGAGTGGCCGCCCACGCCGCGATTGACAAGGACGTCGAGCACGCGCAGCGGGAGCGGGCCACGGTGACACCGGACGTGGGGGAGGAGCTACTGACCTTCTACGAGAAGCTGCGCGCGAAGCTGGCCGGCATCGCTGCGGTCTCGATCAAGCAGCGGCGCTGCGACGGCTGCCGCTTGGACCTGTCAGTCACCGACGTTGACCGGATCCGATCGGCAGCTGATGACGAAGTCATCCGCTGCGAGGAGTGCCGGCGGATTCAGGTCCGTACGGCCGAGTCTGGGCTCTGAGCCATGGGACGTCGCCTGATCGTCGAGGCGGACGGTGGATCGCGCGGCAATCCGGGGCCGGCCGCCTATGGAACGGTCGTCAAGGACGCTGACTCGGGTGCGGTGCTCTTTGAAGAGGGGCGGACCATCGGAATCGCGACCAACAACGTCGCGGAGTACGACGGCCTGGTGGCGGGGTTACGCGCCGCCGCTGACATTGACGCCACGGCGAACGTCGAGGCCAGGCTGGACTCAAAGCTCGTCGTCGAACAAATGAGTGGCCGCTGGAAGATCAAGCATGAAGACATGCGTGCCCGAGCGATCGAAGCTCGTGAGGCGTTTCCCTTTGAGGCGGTCACCTACACGTGGGTGCCGCGCGCACAGAACGGGCACGCGGATCGACTGGTCAACGAGGCCCTGGACGGGCGCGTCAGCGCCGCGCCGATGGTCGAGTCGGCACCGGCCCGCCCGAACGTGCTGGTGGGATGGTCGTCTGCGCACCCAGTCGTGACCACGATGGCGCTGCTCCGGCACGGCGAGACGCCGCACACGGCCGAGAAGCGCTTCAGCGGTTGGGGTGGTGACGACCCGGCACTGAACGCAGCCGGCATCGAACAGGCGCACCGCGCCGGACGGCACCTCGCGGCATCCGATGGCGCTGACCTCATCATCACATCGCCCATGAAACGCACTCGTCAGACAGCGGAGGTTGTCGCTGAGCACCTAGGTGTCGACGTCGTTGTTGAGGATGACATTCGGGAGTGCGCGTTCGGTGAGTGGGACGGCATGACTTTCGCTGATGTGCAGCAAGAGTCTCCTGGCGCGTTGAACAGCTGGCTAGGGTCGACGGCCGTCGCGCCACCAGGGGGAGAGTCGTTCGACGAGGTCGAGGCGCGGGTGCGCTCAGCGCGTGACCGCATCATCGAGCGGTACGAAGGATCGACCCTGGTGCTTGTCACCCACGTGACACCGCTCAAGACCTTGCTGCGCCTGGCTCTCGATGCACCGTCGCACGCCTACTACCGGTTGGAGATCCGCCCCGCGTCGCTGTCCTGGATCAGCTGGTACGGCGACGGCAACGTCTCGGTGCGCAGCGTCAATGAGACGCCACACCTCGGCTGACGCATCACAGCTCGTCGACGACGAGGTCCAGGCTCCAGGGTTTTCCGGGACGCCCGGCGCGCAGCTCGGTGACGACACCGTGAGATTCGATGAGGGCTGCGAGCGACTCGATCGTTTGCGGAGTCCTTCCCCCTGACGCCAGCGCTCGCACCAGCCGTCCCTTTGTCGCCTTGTTGTGGTGGCTGACGACCATGCGGGAACCGTCGGGACGCTCTTGCAGCACGCGGGCCACTACCGTCCGCTCGGCCAGCGACGGTTCTGGGGTCCACATTTTCGCGTAGGTCCCCGACCTCAAGTCGAGCACAACCCCAGAGTCAGCCGCCTCGGGAATGACCTTTGCCAGTGGCCTGCGCCAGACCGACGCAACCGTCCCCAGGCGGGGGAGCGACACGTCACCGGAGAGCCGGTAGGCAGGGATGACGTCGTCGAGGTGGACCGCGCCCCACAGGCCCGAGAAGACCAGCACCCAACGATCGACTCGACGGCGCGCAGCGGCTGGCAGGGAGGCGTAGTCGAGTGCGGCGAAGAGCACGCCGGTGTAGACCTGTGACGCAGGGAGCGCCCTGGCGTCGATGAGCTCGCGGTTGCGCGCGAGCTCTGTGGTCTGACGAGGTGTGAGCCCCAGTACGTCGAGGGCGCGTGACTCGCGTCCGGCGGAGAGTTTCGTGAGGGCGGCGAGTGCACGCGCTCGAGTGGGAGTGAGCTCTGGGAGTGAGAGCGCATGGATGGAGAAGGGCTGTCCGACGTCGGTGGGAGCCTTTCCCTCCGAGGGCGGCAGCAGGATGAGCACGAGCGCTCACTCTAGGGAGTGTGCGGCAGGCGCGTGCGACCGCGTACCCTGTCCCAGCGAGCGAGTTGGCCGGGCGGCCGCGGCGGGTGGGAAACCATCGGTCGAGGAAAGTCCGGGCTCCACAGGGCAAGGTGGTGGGTAACGCCCACCCGGGGTGACCCGCGGGACAGTGCCACAGAAAACAGACCGCCGTC
>JAJAYM010000083.1 GCA_027117675.1 Actinomycetes bacterium
ACCAAGGGCAGACCTACTCGATGCCCATCAACCTCGGCACGATCTGCTCGTACTTCGGTAAGGCGCTCAGCCCCGCAGAGGCCAGAGACCTCGTCGCCCAGCAGGCCACCGAGTTTGACTTCGCCACCGCGGCCAACCTCGAGGAGAAGGCCATCTCGCTGGTCGGCCGCCCCTTGTACGAGGCGTTCATCCGCGGGTACACCGCGAAGCAATGGCAGACCGACCCCACTGAGCTTCAGCCGGAAATCATCACTCGGCTGCCGGTGCGCTACACGTTCAACAACCGCTACTTCAACGACACCTACGAGGGTCTGCCGGTCGACGGCTACACCGCATGGCTCGAACGGATGGCTGACCACCCGAAGATCTCCATCGAGCTCAACGTCGACTTCTTCGACCGCAGGGACGACATCGTCGGACAGGTGCCGATCGTCTACTCCGGGCCGGTCGACCAGTACTTCGGCTACTCCGAGGGTCACCTCGGCTGGCGGACCCTCGACTTCGAACGTGAGGTGCTTCCCATCGGCGACTACCAGGGCACGTCGGTGATGAACTACGCCGATGAAGCCGTGCCGTTCACGCGGATCCACGAGTTCAGACACTTCCATCCAGAACGCAAGTACCCCAGTGACAAAACCGTGATCATGCGTGAGTTCTCCAGGGCTGCAGAGCTGGGCGATGAGCCGTACTACCCGATCAACACCGCCGAAGACCGTGAGCGGCTGCTGGCCTACCGCAACCTCGCAGCAGTCGAGCGCGATGTTCTGTTCGGTGGACGGCTCGGCACGTACAAGTACCTCGACATGCACATGGCGATCGGCTCGGCGCTCTCGCGCTTCGACAATGTTCTACGACCCCATTTCACCGAAGGCGCAGCCTTCGTCAGCGGAGGAGTCTCCGAGTGAGCGAGTCCACCCAGCAGTCCTCCGGCGCTGTACTGCAACGGTTGGTGCTGCCAGCCGATGCAGACTTCGACACCTTGCCGCTCTACGTCGAGTCCGGTGTTGCGCTTCCAGGTCCTGAGAGCGTGCCCGGCAAACCCGAGTTGGGCGAGAAGCGATCGGCTGCCGAAAATATTGTCCATCCCGACCTAGTCCGTGGGCGTCGTACTCTCAGTGTCCCGGCAGGTACGCGTATCTCGTTCGCGACCTACTTCAACGCGTTCCCGGCTAGCTATTGGCGGCGCTGGACTTCGGTCGAGAAAGTAACGCTCCGGGTGGGCATCGAAGGAACCGCTGACGTCATCGTCTATCGTTCGAGCGCTCGCGGCGACCAGCACCGGATCGCCAAGGAGACCGTCTCCGACGACGTCGCAGAGTTCGAGCTCTCGTTGGCCAACTTCGGAGACGGTGGTTGGTACTGGTTCGACGTAGTCGGCGGTCATGAAGACGCCCTTGTCGACAAGGCCGAGTGGTCGACGGCTCAGGAGATTGTCGATCCGGGCCGGATCTCGATCGGCATTACCACTTTCAACCGCCCCGACGACTGCGTCCTGCTGCTCAACTCGCTGGCGTCGGACTCTGACGTACTCAACATCGTCGACAAGGTATTTGTCGTCGACCAGGGGACCGAGAACGTCGAGGATGCTGCCGGCTTCGCCGCGGTGTCAGCTGAGCTCGGAGCAAAGCTTGAGATCATTCGCCAGCCAAACCTCGGTGGCTCTGGTGGCTTCTCGCGCGCCATGTACGAGACGGCTTACGAGGTAGGCAGCAAATACGTGCTGCTGCTTGATGATGACGCGCTCGTCGAGCCTGAAGGAATCCTGCGTGCGGTGGCATTCGGCGACCTAGCGCGGACACCGACGATCGTCGGTGGTCACATGCTGAACATGCACATGAAGGCAACGCTGCACGCCTTCGGTGAGCGGGTCAACAAGTACCGCTTCTGGTGGGGCGCCGACCCACACACGCTGAACTCGCACAACTTCGCCGAATACCCGCTTCGCTCGACGAGGTGGCTGCATCGCCGGAGCGACGTTGACTACAACGGGTGGTGGATGTGTCTCATCCCCACGAGCATTGTGCGCGAGATCGGGCTCTCGTTGCCGATCTTCATCAAGTGGGACGACGCCGAGTACGCACTGCGCGCCCGTGAGTCGGGCTACCCGACGGTTTCGCTGCCTGGTGCAGCCGTGTGGCACGTCAACTGGGCCGACAAGGACGACGCGATCGACTGGCAGGCCTATCACCACGCGCGCAACAGGCTGTTGGCAGCGCTGCTGCACTCGCCGTACCCGCGTGGCGGCAAGGTGGTGCTGGAGTCCATGCAGACTCAGCTCAAGCACTCGCTCGCGATGCAGTACAGCACGGCTGAACTACGTCTGTGGGCGCTGCAAGACATTCTCGACGGCCCCGACCACTTGCACCGAACGATTAAGACCAAGTTGCCCGAGATTCGCGCCTATCGGTCGACGCAGGACGACGCCACGATGGTGAAAGACCCGCAGGCCTTCCCGAACACCAAGCGGGTGAAGCCGCCCAAGCGCGGTCAAGACCCCACTGAACCGAAAGGGCTGATCGGCAGGTACTCCGGGGCACTAGCGGGAATGGTGCGACAGGTTCAGCCCGTGCGTGACACGAGTCGGATCAATCCTGAGGCCAGGATTCCGGCGATGGACGCGAAGTGGCGGATGCTCAGCCAGTTCGACTCTGCGGTTGTCTCGACGGCGGACGGATCGGCGGCTGCTTGGTACAAGCGGGACCGCAAGCGCTTCAACGACATCATGCGCCGCAGCATGACGATGCACGAGCAGCTCGCCCAGCGCTGGTCTGAGCTCGCGAAGGAGTACCGCGCTGCGTGTCCTGAGTTCACCGATCCGAAGGCTTGGCAGCAGACCTGGAGCTCCGGTGACGAACACTGAACCTGGTTCTGCCGCCCCTGAACGGGCTGGCAAGAAGCAGCGTCGGGTTTTCTTGCACGTCGGAGCGCCTAAGACTGGGACGACGTATATCCAAGGCGTCCTGTGGTCGAACCGCTCAGCGCTGAAAGGTGCCGGGCTGCATGTCGTGGGAGCAAGTCGCGGCGACCACTACCGCGGCGGCCATGACCTCCGCGGAGTCCCGTACGACCCGAAGGACCCGAGACCGGACTGGACTGGGGCGTGGGATGTGCTTGCCGGTCTCGCCAGTGAGAGCGACGCCGCCGCCGTGGTCATCTCCGATGAGCATCTGGCGGCCCTCACTCCCGCACAGGTCGAGCGCGCCGTGACAGCCCTTCGCGGCCGCGAGGTGCACGTGATCTACGCGACCCGCAACCTGGCGCGACTACTGCCTTCGGAGTGGCAGGAGTTCGTCAAGCACGGGTCCAAGCTCACCTTCGCTGAGTGGACCCAGAAGATCTTCAACAGTCGCGACAAGGGCCCAGGCAAGTGGTTCTGGAGCGTGCATGACCCCGTTGATGTGATCAAACGCTGGTCGAGCCATGTGCCGGTGGAGCATATCCATGTCCTGACGCTCCCACTACCCGACGCTGACAAGAATGAGTTGTGGCGCCGGTTCTGTGGCGTCGTCGATGTTGATCCAGAGGTAGCTACCGAGTTTGAGGTAGCCGGTAACGACTCGCTCGGCGTCGCCGAAGCCGAGTTGCTCCGCCGCGTCAATGCTGGGTTACCGGGTACCTTCCCGGTTTGGCACCACCGTTTCTTAGGTCGTGACGTGCTTGCGACCAAGATCCTCAGTTCTCGGTCAAAGGGTGGGAAACCGCAGCTTCCAGAGGCCGTACGCCCGCTGGTACAGAAGCGCTCGGAGCAGGCGATCGACGGCATGCGGGTCTCCGGCGTTGACCTGATCGGTGATCTTGCCGAGGTGAGCATCACCGAAGACCTCGCTTCGGGTGAGCCCATTCCCAGCGATGGGGAGGTGCTCGACGCCAGTGTCGACGCGATCGCCGCGCTTCTGGTCCGCATGGGTCGGATGCGGGACGACCGTCGTCGGACCGAGGGCAAGCTGCGCCGCCAGATGCGCGAGGCTGCGCCCATGGTGCGGGCGCGCACTCGGCTGGCCGGGATGGCCGACCGAACCAAGCTCGGCAGCAGGGCGCTGGACCGCTACCGCTCGTTTCGGCTGAGGGCTAACGCCGACCAATAGCTCCACCGGCGACGCCGACCTCGGTCGGTGCTCCGTTCATGAAGGAAGGGACACCAACCGTGGCAACGGTCCATTTGCACATCGGAGCATTCAAGACCGGCACCTCGTTCATCCAGAAGGTTTTGATGGACGGCCGAGGCGAGCTCGCCGACCTCGGTGTCCTCTGGCCAGGCCGCGATTGGCAGTCGGTGGTTCAAGGCGTTCAGGGTCTGCGTGACAACCGCAAGGTGCCGTATGAGAAGTGGACCGAGCTGGTCGGCGAGATCGACCGTTGGCACGGCGACTCGGTCGTTCTCTCGATGGAATTCCTGTCCTTGCTCTCCGATGAGCAGGTGGCCACCTGCGTCGAGTCCCTCGGTCAGCATCGGCTGCGCGTTATCCTCACGGCCCGCGACCTCAGTCGGCAGATTCCCGCCCAGTGGCAAGAGTCGGTGCAGAACGCGTCAAGCTGGGCGTACCGCGACTACGTCGACGGGCTTGCTTCGATGGCGCCGATGACCAACCGCTACGGCCGGCACTTCTGGAACAAGCAAGACTTCGCGGCGCTTCTGAAACCATGGAGCAGACACGTGAGGCCGGCGGACCTCATGGTGGTCACCGTTCCTCCGTCTGGTGCCCCGAGGGGACTGCTGTGGGAGCGGTTCTGTGAGTCGGTGGGGATCCCTGCCGACAGATTCGACGGAGCCACGAGCGCCAACGAGTCGCTCGGCGCTGCGTCAGCTGAGGT
>JAJAYM010000084.1 GCA_027117675.1 Actinomycetes bacterium
CACTTGAGCTGTCCAGACGCGGGTGGGACGTGACAGTTGTCGACAAAGGTTCGACGCCAGGGTGCGGTTCGACGAGCGCATCGTCGGCGATGGTGCGCTTCAACTACGACAACCTGCAGGAGACCGTTCTTGCCTGGGAGTCGTACGCCCGGTGGGTCGAGTGGGGCAAGCACCTTGGAGTCGAAGACCCTGCCGGTCTCGCCAACTACGTACGCACAGGGCTGCTCGTCCTTGACGGCGAGCTGCTCGACCGCTCACTCGAACTCGGTCATATGGACACTCTCGGGATCCCGTACGAGTCGGTGACAGCCGCGCAGATCCGGGAGCGTCATCCAGGCCTGGATCCGTCGCGTCTCGGGCCGGCCTGTCGCGTCGAGGACGACAGTTTCTGGGACGACCCCAAGGGTGAGATCGGTGGGTTCGTCCAGCACGACTCCGGCTTCGTCAACGACGCAACGCTGGCCGCACACAACCTGGCGTATGCAGCGGAGCAGGCTGCCGCCACCTTCCGGTGGCGATCACAGGTGGTGGACGTGCTTCGCGACGACGGGCGCGTCGGCGGTGTCCGGCTCGCCGACGGTGCTGAGGTCACCGGGTCCGTCGTGGTCAACGCTGCTGGCCCGTGGTCGGTCGCGCTGAACACGATGGCCGGTGTGCTCGACGACTTCAGCACCTCGACGAGGGCGACTGAGCAGGAAGTTATCTCGGTCCCCGCCCCAGACGGCTTTACCCTCGAAAACGGCGGGACCGGCGTACACGACCCCGACTTCGGCACGTACTTTCGGCCGCACCCGGGGGGAACGATCATCGTGGGCAGCTTCGAGGCGCCCTGTGATCCGCTGGTCCTCGTCGAGGACGCCGACGACGTCCGCACCTCGCCGTCTCCGGAGAACTGGGAGGTGCAGAGCCTTCGGATCGCGCGCCGACTGCCCGACCTCCACGTGCCGGGGCAGAAGTCCGGCGTCGTCAGCGCGTACGACATCACCGACGACTGGATACCCATCTACGACAAAACGTCGCTCGACGGCTTCTATGTAGCCATCGGAACGAGCGGGCACCAGTTCAAGGCGGCCCCATTCGTCGGGGTCGCGATGGCTGAGCTGATCGGTGCCGTCGAGAGCGGTCACGGTCACGACGCTGACCCACTCGTGGTGCCGGGCGAGTACACCGGGGTCGACCTCGAGCTGGGCTTCTTCTCCCGGCGACGTGAGGTGCACCTGCACCGGCAACTGGTCGACTGATGCACGACCAGTACCGCGTCGTCGTCATCGGCGGCGGGATCGTCGGCTGCAGCATCCTGTACCACCTGACGCTTCGCGGTGTCACTGACGTAGCACTGATCGAACGCGGCGAACTAACTGCTGGTTCGAGCTGGCACGCAGCCGGTGGTTTCCACGCGATCAACTCCGACCCGGTCATCGCACGGCTGCAGGCCTACACGATTGGCATGTATCGCACCGTCGAGGAGGAGAGCGGTCAGAGCGCCGGGCTGCACCTCACCGGTGGCATCGAGCTAGCCGGGACGCCCGAACGCGCCGAGTGGCTGAAAGCGGAACTCGCGTGGCACCGCTACATGGGCAATGACGAGGCGTACCTGCTCTCGCCCGATGAGGCAGCCGAGATGGTGCCGATCATCGACCCAACCGGGCTCACCGGTGCCCTGTTCGACCCACATGAGGGCAACCTCGACCCACACGGCGCCACCCATGCCTACGCCGGAGCTGCCCGCAAGCGCGGTGCCGAGGTGATTCAGCACAATCGGGTGCTGTCGCTCGCCCAACAACCGAACGGCGAGTGGTTGCTCGAGACCGAGAAGGGCCCCATCCGCGCCGAGCACGTCGTCAATGCAGGCGGCCTATGGGCGCGCCAGGTCGGTCATATGGTCGGTGTCGAGTTGCCGCTCATCCCCATGCAGCATCACTTCCTGGTCACCGAAGACGTGCCAGAAGTTGCTGCGCTGACCAGTCCGATGCCCGCTGTCACCGACCTCGAGGGGTTCACCTACCTGCAGCGTGAGCAGAACGGCGTGCTGCTCGGTGTCTACGAGCGCAATCCCAAGCACTGGTTGGCGGACGGGCCCGGCTGGGACTACGGCATGGAGCTGATCCCCCAAGAGGTCGATCGCATCGCACCAGAGTTGTCGATCGGATTCGACCGCTTCCCCGCGCTGCAACGCGTCGGCATCAAGCGCTGGGTCAACGGCGGCATCACCTTCACCCCCGACGGCAACCCACTCGTCGGACCCGTCCCGGGACGCCGCAACTTCTGGTCGGCGTGCGGTGTGATGGCTGGCTTCTCACAGGGCGCCGGAATTGGTCTCGCCCTGGCGAACTGGATCGTCGACGCCGACCCCGGCGACGACGTCTTCGGCATGGACATCACCCGCTTTGGACCGTTCGCCACCGATGACGCCTACCTGCGAGCAACCACCGCGCAGTTCTATGCGCGGCGCTTCCTCATCGCCTACCCGAACGAAGAGCTGCCAGCAGGACGTCCCCTCAACACGTCGCCGGTCTACCCCGACCTCGTGGACGCCGGCGCTCGCTGCAGCGTCGTCTACGGCCTCGAGGTCGCTCAGTACTACGCGCCGAGTCCTAACTTCGAGGAGAACCTCACCTGGCGTCGGTCGAACGCGCACGCCATCGTGGGCGAGGAGGTCGCTGCGACTCGAACGGCCGCCGGCCTGTACGAGACCACGGCCTACGCCCGCTACGAGGTCACCGGAGAAGGCGCCGCAGCCTGGCTTGACCACATGATGGCCTCCGCGCTTCCAGCATTTGGCCGCATCAAGCTGGCGCCGATGCTCAACAGTCGCGGCCATCTGATGGGCGACCTCACCGTTGGGCGGCTCGATGACGAGCGATTCTGGGTTACCGGGTCGTACTACCTACAGG
>JAJAYM010000085.1 GCA_027117675.1 Actinomycetes bacterium
CTCGTACCTCAACCACACTGACCTCCCTGAATCCCACTGCTGATGACCTCCACGTCGACGAACAAGACGCGGTGAGTAAACGAGCAGACCGACAGGCCCCCGGCACGGCGCGCCGGGTGGTCCCATAACTGGCAACCCAGGTGGTCCCATGAACCTGGCAGAAATCCGCCTACAGCGGTCCCATGCTCATGGCAGGCGACACGCGAATGCCTCGGGCGCCGGGTCGGCGGGGGTGAGTTACCCCCACGGGCTCGACGGCAACAAGGACGTACCGCATGCGAGTGAGGCCTCTGCCGAAGCCATGCTTTACGCCATGCCTTTGAACCGCAAACGCCGGGAAGTGCGGCCAAGACCTCGGCAGCCGATGTCAGCAAAACCGCAGGTCAGACCATGATTTCGGGTCGTCCGAACCGATCGCAGGAAGCCCCCGAAAACCTCCGACAGAGTCTGAGGGGGTTCGCGGTTCGAGTCCGCGATGGCGTTCAAAACTGCAGGTCACAGGTGTGCTGAGTGTCCCAGCACGACTCGTACTTGGATAGGCAGCCGCCAGTGCCAGCCGCACGGTCGAATAATCCTGCGTGGCCAACTTCTTCGAATTCGCTTGGTCTCCGGTAGGCGTCCAGTGGGCATATTTTGGATCTCTCCACGCACTGGCCAGCAAGTCACCGCCTCACCCTGACGCCTGGACGCGCCGCGGGGCAGGCGGTTGGCTACCTGCCGGCACCACTTGAGAATCTTGGTCAGGCGCCTGTTGCTCTAGCACCACGGACGCGGGTATTCTCTTTTGCGCAGCCACGTGAGTGGCGCTACCCCAGACCCCGGTGGCTCGTGTAATTCTGCCGGAGACGTCGGGCTGGGAATTACCTCCTCATCTGCGCCCTGGTAGCCCTTGCGAAAGAGGTACCAGCATGAATGATGCCGTCAAGGGCGGACTCTCGACCATCGCCGAGTTCGTCCCCGAGTTCATGGCTGGTCACGGGGGTTGCATGCAGGTTTTCACCTATGGACCCCATGGCGGCGAGCCCGATATCAAGTCCTACGACGACTTCGGTGTGCAGGACCCGAACGGCTCTGAGGCAACGGACTGGGTCACCGAAGGCGCCTCCATCGTCATTGCCATCACGCGGAGGCGTCGATCCGACCAGGCTCCAGCCGCATCAGAGAGGAGCGCAGATGCCCCGCGCGAGTCTGATTCGGCTACGCCTCCCGAGGCAATCCCGGCATCACAGGAAGCCGGGGTTGGTCCTCACTTGGGCCGTACGGCTGGCCTCACCCGCCGGGAGTCAGAGATTGTTGGGCTCATCGTGCGGGGACTGAGCAACCGCAACATCGCCGAGATGTGCTTCGTGAGCATCAACTCAGTGAAGAGCTACATTCGCAGCGCCTATCGGAAGATGGACGTGGACAGCCGATCAAGGGCGGTCGCGTGGGGGGTCCAGCACGACTTCCCGCTGCACCCTGACTTTTCTTGATGTGTCCACAAGAGCAGCAAGGTGTCCGTGACTGGGCCGTGTCGATGGTGCACCAGCAACCCTCGTCGGATGGCCGTGGCGTTGCCGATCAGTTGCACCGGTTGTGCTGCGCGGTCGCGGTGGGCCTGCACCTGAAGGGCGCGGCTGTCACCGTGAAGTCGTTCGACGGCTCCGAAGCCGTCGCAGCCGCCTCTGACGCGACCAGCCGCCGGCTGGCCGAGCTGGAGTTCAGCGTGGGCGAGGGCCCCTCCCATGACGCGTTCGTCCAGGGTCGGCCGGTGATCGTCTCTGAGCTGAGGGGACTCAAGGGCGGCGGCTGGCCAGGTTACACTTCCGCATCGCAGGCTGAAGGGTTGTCCGCGGTCTTTGCCTTTCCCCTCCAGCTGGGCGCCTCTCGCTTCGGAGTCCTGAGCCTGTTCGCCGACGCACCCAGGCGCCTGGACCGAGACGAGATGGCCAGGTGCCTGGCGATGTCGGAGCTCGCCACCGAGCTGCTCCTGGTCAGCTCCGCCTCGTCACCCGATGGGGAGATCGACCCGGACCTCAAGAGCGCCCTCAGTTTCCGCAGTGAGATCTACCAAGCACAGGGCATGGTGATGGCGGCACTCGGGATCCCGTTGACAGAGGCCCTGGCCAGGATGCGCGCCCATGCCTTTGTCGCCGAGCGGCACCTGATCGACGTCTCCGCAGACATCGTCGAGGGACGACTTCAACTGACCCAGGACGGACAGGGCCCATGAGTGTACGATCAGTCGCAACCAGATGGATGCACAGCCATGATCTCCACGGAACGACTCACCGACCTGTTCGTCGAGGTCGCCGACACCCTCGTCGGCGACTTCGACCTCGTCGATTTCCTGCACAAGCTCACCGACCATGCGGCAGCTGTGAGCGGCGCGGAAGCCGTCGGACTGATGCTGGCCGACCACCACGGGAAGCTGCGCTACATGGCCGCTTCCAACGAGACTGGCAAGATGTTCGAGCTCTTCCAGCTTCAGAACTCCGAAGGCCCGTGCCTGGATTGCTTCTCCACGAAAGTTCCGGTGGTCAATGCCGACCTGGCCTCGGCGACGGATCGGTGGCCGCACTTCGCGCCGGCCGCGATCGCCGCCGGCTTCCAGTCGGTGCACGCCTTCCCTATGCGGCTGCGTGACGAGGTGATCGGCGCCCTCAACC
>JAJAYM010000086.1 GCA_027117675.1 Actinomycetes bacterium
GCCCAACGAAGGGCGGCCAGCTGGCCTGACGAAGAGGCAGTCGTCGATCAGGTTCTCGCTCACTACGTCGCACTTGCGCGCTCCGCGACCGTCCAGAACTCAACGGGGCGACCGTGAGGCGATGGCTGCTCGCACTCCTTGGAGCGGCGCTGCTGGCGGCGCTGTTGGCGCCGTCGTCGGCGGCACAGAGTGTGGCGGCACAGAGTGTGGCGGCTGGCTCGGAGCCATTGCCGTCTTCGGTCGTCATCGTCGGAATGCCGGGGCTTCGGTGGAGTGATGTCACGCCGGAGGCAACCCCACACCTCTGGGCCATGCTCGACGACTCAGCAATCGGACAGATGACGACCCGTTCTGGGCGTTCACGTGCCTGCCCCGCCGACGGATGGCTGCAGTTGGGTACCGGCAACCGGGCTCGCTACCCAGTGCTTGACGAGTTGGATGAGGGGGCCTGCCAGGAGCTCCCGGCTATGACACCTGGCAGCGACGGTGCCGCTCGAGTCGACCGTTGGGACGCGGTCGTAGCGGACAATTCTGAACTTTCATTCGACGCGGTCCCTGGCCTGCTCGGCCAAACGTTGGGTGACACGCTGGGCATCGACCGTGGGTGCACCGCGTCGGCAGGGCCCGGGACCGGCCTAGGGGCAGCCGACCGCGACGGCGTGGTTGATGCCTGGACGCCTGAGCCAATCACCCTGACGCGTCAGGCAGTGCGAGCGTGTCCACTCCTGGTGGTTGGCGTTGAGGAGCCGTCGGTTGAACGCCGACTCGGTGAGCTCGCGGGCTTCGACGCAGTTGTTGGTGCAGTCGACCGGATGCGCCCCGACGGGTCGTTGATGATGGTGCTCGGAGTGTCCGATCTGCCCGAGGAGCGAGCACAACTCCACGTCGCGGTGTTGCAGGGGCCGGGCTACTTAGGCGGCGTACTCGAGAGTGGGTCAACCAGGCGGGCCCCCTTTGTGCAGCTGTCCGATATCGCTCCGACAGTGCTGGACTACCTCGGTGTCGACGTCCCCAGCCAGATGCCGTACCAACCGATGCGGGCGGTGTCGGCCGACGGGATCGACGACCGGGTGGGTTGGTTCAGAGAGCTCGCCCAACAGGCTGACGTTCAAGGCCAGCTGACCCCTCCTTTCTTCGGGGTGCTCGTCCTCTTGCAGGCGGTGCTCTATCTAGGCGCGTTTTTGATCTTGCGCCGCCATCCGAGAGACCGCACACGCTCGCGGGTTCTCAGCTTCACCCACGTGGTTGCTGTCGCGGCCGCTGCGGGTCCGGCTGCTACTTATCTCGCCAACGTGCTGCCGTGGTGGCAGGCGAGCCAGCCGGTGCTAGCTCTGCTGGCTGCGATCAGTCTTGCCGGTGCGGCACTGACCGCAGTTGCTTTTGCTGGACCGTGGCGGCGCCACCCATTCGGTCCGGCTGGTGCGGTGGCCGGGGCCACAGCGATTGTGCTGATCGTCGACGTGATAGCTGGTGCACCACTGCAGCTGGCCAGCCTGGCCGGGTACTCACCCATCGTGGCTGGACGATTTGTTGGGTTCGGCAACCTTGCGTTCGCCATCTTTGGCACGGCTGCGCTACTGGGCACGGCCGCGGTGGTTTCCGGTCGGTCCCCACGCACCACAGGGATCGTTGTTGCCGTTGTCGGAGTTGTTGCCATCGTTGTGGACGGCGCCCCCTCATTGGGCAGTGACTTCGGCGGCGTCCTGGCACTGGTCCCGGCTTTTGGCACCCTGGGGATTCTGGCGACCGGTCGCCGGATGTCCTGGCTGCGGCTGGCCGGGCTCTGCGGTGGCGGGATTCTGGTCGTCGGCGTCATCGCCTTCCTCGACTACCTAAGACCCGAAGCCGATCGCACGCATCTCGGCAGATTCGTAGAGGCACTGGTTTCTGGCGACGCCGCGACGATCGTCCAGCGAAAGCTGGAGGCCAATGTCTCGCTCCTCACCACCAGCGTTCTGACCTTGATGGTGCCGTTGGTGCTGGTCTTCTTGGCGTTCCTGGTGCGCAGGCCCAGTGGTCTGTTGCCATGGACGTTTGTGCGAGTCCCGACCCTGCGGTCCGGCCTGTTTGCTGTTCTGGTGCTCGGCATCGTCGGCGCCCTGGTCAACGACTCGGGTGTGGCGATCCCGGCCATGGCGGCGACGGTTGCGATTCCGGTGGCCGTTGCCGTAGTGGTTCGCTGCATGCAACGTGAAGACCTCCGGGTGGAAGGGGAGTGGCTCGAAGGGGACGGGCTCGAACAGGTTGGGCGCGGCGCCGAAGAGAACGAGCACGGAGGCTGATAACCTGGTTATCCGTGGCTCGGTGCTTGCAGCCGCCCGCACTTCATCTGGGAACGATCACGGGAGCTCGCTTTGGCCGGTGCGCAAATGACCAAGCACATCTTCGTCACCGGTGGTGTGGCATCCAGTCTTGGTAAGGGCTTGACCGCATCGAGCCTGGGGAACCTGCTGAAAGCCCGCGGCCTGCGCGTCACGATGCAGAAGCTCGACCCGTATCTCAACGTCGACCCGGGAACGATGAACCCGTTTCAGCACGGCGAGGTGTTCGTCACCGATGACGGGGCCGAAACCGACCTCGACATTGGGCACTACGAACGTTTTCTCGACCGCGAACTCGCTGGCTCGGCCAACGTCACTACTGGTCAGGTGTATTCAGCTGTCATCGCAAAGGAGCGGCGAGGTGAGTACCTCGGTGACACCGTCCAGGTCATCCCGCACATAACCAATGAGATCAAGGCACGCGTTCGGCGAATGGCCGGAAGCGATGTCGACGTTGTCATCACCGAGGTTGGCGGAACGGTAGGCGACATCGAGTCGCTGCCCTTCCTCGAAGCCGTACGGCAGGTTCGTCACGAAGTCGGCCGCGACAACACCCTCGTCGTGCACGTCTCGTTGTTGCCGTACATCGGCCCGTCCGGGGAGTTGAAGACCAAACCGACGCAACACTCGGTAGCGGCCTTAAGAAACATCGGTATTCAGCCGGATGCAATCGTGTTGCGCGCCGACCGTCCGGTTCCGACCTCGATCAAGCGCAAGGTCGGCTTGATGTGCGATGTCGACGACGAGGCCGTCGTCGCCGCCGTTGACGCCCCGAGCATCTACGACATCCCCAAGGTTCTGCACAGCGAGGGGCTGGACGCGTACGTCGTGCGCCGGCTGGGACTGCCGTTCCGCGACGTTGACTGGACCGAGTGGGACGACCTGCTGCGAAGAGTTCACAAACCTGCCCATGAGGTAACCGTTGCCCTGGTCGGGAAGTACATCGATCTACCCGACGCTTACCTGTCAGTCACCGAAGCCCTGCGCGCCGGGGGATTCGCCAACGATGCACGCGTGACCATTCGGTGGGTCACTTCCGACGAGTGCGCCACGACTGATGATGCCGCCCGACAGCTCAGCGACGTTGACGCCGTCTGCGTGCCGGGGGGATTCGGGGTTCGCGGGATCGAAGGAAAGCTGGGTGCACTGCGCTATGCCCGCGAACACTCGATCCCCACTCTCGGCCTTTGCCTTGGCTTGCAGTGCATGGTGATTGAGTACGCGCGCACGGTCGCAGGCATGGTCGACGCGAACTCGATGGAGTTCGACGACTCGACGCAGTACCCGGTGATCGCCACCATGTCCGACCAGCGCGACGTCGTAGCCGGGGAGCGAGACATGGGTGGCACCATGCGGTTGGGTCTCTACCCCGCCAAGCTCGGCGACGACACGATCGTCCGAGAGATCTACGGAGAGCCCTATGTCGAGGAGCGCCACCGTCACCGGTTCGAGGTCAACAACGAGTACCGCGAACAGCTGGAGCGAGCCGGGCTCAGAATCAGCGGGACGTCACCCGATGGTCGACTCGTGGAGTTCGTCGAACTGCCCCGCGCTGTCCACCCCTACTACGTAGCTACGCAGGCGCATCCGGAGTTTCGATCCCGGCCGACGCGTGCGCATCCGCTCTTCTCTGGGCTTGTCGCGGCTGCGATCGAGCGAAAGCCCGAGCAGGTTGAGCTTCCCGATGTGGCGGCCGCAGGGGTCTCTGAGAACGCTCCCGTGTCCAGTTGAGACCGGACGTGACGCACACCGCTGACTCACCCGAAATCTCCGATCAGGCTGGTTCCCAACCAGTCCTTAGGCGGCAAGAGCGAATGGTCGCTGCGAAGTGGAAGGTGGTGACCGACCGCGTCGCGCTCGATGCCGACACCGTGGTCGATCGCGATGTCGTCGTGCACCCTGGTGCGGTTGGGGTTGTTGCTCTGGACACGGACGACAACGTCGTTGTCCTACGTCAGTATCGACATCCCGTCGCGGCACACCTTTGGGAAATCCCCGCTGGGCTGCTGGATGAAGCGGGAGAGTCACCCACGTCGACTGCGCAGCGCGAACTTGTTGAAGAGGCCGGAGTGCAAGCCACTGACTGGCACACCCTGATCGACCTCTACTCATCGCCTGGGATGAGCAGCGAGACGATCCGCGTCTTTGTCGCCCGCGGACTGAACGATGTCGACCCAGCGGCTCGACCCCTTCGAACCGATGAGGAGCGTGACCTTGTGGTCGCGCGCGTGCCGCTGGCCGACCTCGTTCATCAGATCTTGGCCGGGCACGTCCACAATGCTCTCGCCGTCGCTGGGCTGCTGGCCGCCGCTGAGTCCAGACGGAACGGCTGGGGCTCGCTCCTGCCCGCCGACCATCCCTGGCCAGCCCCTGACTGGGCGCTCGGATAGACTCCCTGCGCCTCTCACTCCAAGGGGCGCGGCGGGCGGTCGACTCGGCTCAGCACGACCACCGCGTTTAGCCGCTCACGCTGTAACAGCTGTCACAAAGGACGTTGATTGCAGTGAAGGTCGGCATCCCCCGCGAGGTCAAGAATCACGAGTACCGGGTTGCCATCACACCAGCTGGTGTGCACGAGCTGACCCGGAACGGCCACGAGGTTTTCATCGAGACTGACGCCGGCGTCGGCTCGTCCATCTCCAACGACGAGTTCGTGGCCGCGGGCGCATCCATCCTCCCGACCGCTGACGACGTCTGGCAGACCGGCGACCTCATCTTGAAAGTGAAAGAGCCGATCGCTGAGGAGTACCACCGGATCCGGAAGGAGCAGGTGCTCTTCACCTATCTGCACCTGGCGGCCGGCCGCGAGTGCACCGATGCGCTCCTCAGTTCAGGTACCACCGCAATTGCCTACGAGACGGTCGAGCTTCCGGACCGCTCACTTCCGCTGCTGGCACCGATGTCCGAGGTCGCTGGCCGTATGGGTCCCCAGGTTGGTGCGGCGACCCTCCAGCGCGCCAATGGCGGGCGCGGAACGCTCCTCGGCGGCGTCCCCGGAGTCAAGGCTGGCAAGGTGGTGGTGCTTGGGGGTGGCGTCTCTGGTCTCAATGCTGCTCAGATCGCGGTGGGCATGGGCGCCAACGTGACGATCCTCGACATCAACGCTAAGCGCCTTGCCGAAATCGATCGCGTCTACCGGGGGCGGCTCCAGACCCTGATGTCCAGCTCGTACGCCATCGAGCAGGAGGTTGCCGAAGCCGATCTCGTGATCGGAGCGGTGTTGATCCCGGGTGCCAAGGCTCCCAAGCTGGTCACCAACGAGCTCGTCGCCCGGATGAAGCCCGGAGCGGTACTCGTCGACATCGCCATCGACCAGGGTGGATGCTTCGAAGGATCCCGCCCGACGACCCACGCCGACCCGACCTTTAAGGTGCATGACACGGTCTTCTACTGCGTGGCCAACATGCCGGGGGCGGTTCCGCACACGTCCACCTACGCCCTCACCAACGTGACGCTTCCCTATGCGGTGCAGTTGGCCAATCTCGGCTGGCGCGAGGCGCTCAAGGGCAACGCCGCCTTGCGCCCTGGTCTGAACACTCACGAGGGTCAGATCACCTACGCGGCGGTCGGCGAGGCATTCGGGATGCCTACCGTCGATGTGGACGACTTGCTCGCCTGACTAAAAGTCGCCGAAGAGGGTTCTCGCGCACCGCGGGGGCCCTCTTTGGTTGTCCGTATCCCTGGCTAGGGTCGGCCCATGGGGAGCACCGGTGAGCCGAGCTCTTCGGCGGCAGGGGTAGCCGTTCGCCAGTACGTCGACCATCTGGCGATCGAGCGCGGTTTGGCGCGCAACTCGCTGACGTCCTATCGCCGCGACCTGAGTCGCTACCTGGAGTTTTTGGCCGAAGTCGGTGTCGACGGCATAGACCAGATCACCGAGGGCCACGTCTTGGCCTTTCTCGGCCGGCTCCGAGAGGGCGACGCTGAGCACCAGCCGTTGGCTGCATCGTCCGCGGCCCGCACCGTGGTGGCGGTGCGAGGATTTCACCGGTTTGCGGTGCTTGAAGATCTGAGTCCTCATGACCCGGCAGCAGACGTTCGACCGCCGGCAGCGCCCCGCCGCCTACCCAACGCGCTGACGGTGACCCAGATCGCGGCGCTCTTGGCCGCGACGGGGGAAGGGCGTACTCCCAAAGAGCTCCGAGACCGAGCGCTGCTCGAGCTGCTCTACGGCACTGGCGCACGCATCTCCGAGGCGATCGGTCTCGACGTCGACGACCTCGACCGGGAAGCGGGCGGCTTGCGGCTGGCTGGCAAGGGCGGCAAAGAGCGGGTTGTTCCGGTCGGCAGCTACGCGGCGTCAGCCGTCGACGACTACCTGGTCCGGGGTCGCCCGGTACTGTCAGAGCGCGGAAGTGGGGGTCCGGCGCTCTTCCTGAACAGTCGAGGGGGGCGACTCTCTCGGCAGAGCGCCTGGACAGTCCTGCGATCGTCGGCCGCGCGAGCCAACATCGCTGGCGAGGTCTCCCCGCACACCCTGCGGCACAGTTTTGCCACGCACCTGCTTGACGGTGGCGCCGACGTCCGCGTGGTGCAGGAGCTTCTCGGCCATGCGTCGGTGACCACCACGCAGATTTACACGCTGGTGACCATCGACACGCTCCGTGAGGTGTACGCCGCCTCGCACCCGCGGGCTCGCGGGTGACTCGCGTCTGACTCGCTTTCGGAGCGATGGACCACCCTCAACCGTGGCTCGACCTTGCATGCGGCGTCGGGCTCGGCCTAGAGTGCGCACCGACTTGTCGTGAAGTCTGTGGAGAGGTTTAGAGACCAGTGGTTATGTCGACATTTGCTTCGGGCCAGCCGGACGATCCAATGATGGGTCCGACCGGTCGGCCGCTCCCGCACTTCCCAGAGCCTCCGGTGCTGCTTGAGCACGGCCCCGGTCGCATCATTGCGATGGCCAATCAGAAGGGCGGGGTGGGCAAGACCACGACCACCATCAACCTGGGAGCTGCGCTCGCTGAGTACGGGCGCCGGGTCCTGCTGGTCGACTTCGACCCACAGGGGGCGCTCTCGGTCGGGCTCGGCGTCAACCCACACGAACTCGACCGCACGGTGTACAACCTGCTGATGGATCGAGGGGTTGAGGCCGAGGACATCTTGCTCAAGACAAATACCGCTGGGATGGATCTGCTGCCCAGCAACATCGATCTCAGCGCAGCCGAGGTTCAGCTGGTGGGGGAGGTTGCCCGCGAGCAGACGCTGGGACGTGAGCTGGCCACCATCGCCCCCGACTATGACTACGTCCTCATCGACTGCCAGCCATCGCTGGGACTTCTAGCGGTCAATGCCCTGACCGCCGCTCATGGGGTGATCATCCCGTTGGAGTGTGAGTTCTTCGCCCTCCGAGGCGTCGCGCTGCTTATGGATACGATTTCGAAAGTGAAAGAGCGACTTAACCCTCCACTGGAACTTGATGGCATCTTGGCGACCATGTACGACAGTCGCACCACCCACGGCCGCGAGGTGCTCGCCCGGGTGGTTGAGGCCTTCGATGAGCGCGTCTACCACACGGTCATCAACCGAACCGTGCGGTTCCCCGAAACCACCGTCGCGGGTGAGCCGATCACCTCGTACGCGTCGAAGTCGACGGGGGCCGCGGCGTATCGACAGCTGGCTCAGGAGGTGTTGGCTCAGTGAGTCGCCGAGCCGCTCTGCCGGGCGCCAACGAGCTCTTCCGCACGACGTCATCGTCGGCAGCGCTGGCCGACGTGGCTGAGGTAGACCCTCAGAGTCCACAGGCTCAGTCCCCAGGGGGGGATAAACCGTCAACCTCAGGTAAAGCGTTAACTCAGACCTCGGTGAATGGAGGTCGAACGGCTCATGCGGGGGACCGCCACAGCGGACCATCCGGCTGGCAGCGCCACGACGAGAAGATCACCGTCTACTTGTCCTCGGACGAGTTGGTCGCCCTCGACGAAGCCAAGGCCACGCTCTACCGCGATCAAGGGATCAAGGTGGACCGCGGCCGAATCGTGCGTGAGGCCGTCGCTGTTGTCGTCGCCGACCTCAAGGCCAAGGGTGAGGCCAGCATCGTGGCCCGCCGGCTGCGTGAAGGGCTCGACCGCTAGCGTTCGGCCGTGACCTCGACCACGACGGACGTCCCGGAGCCGGCCAGTGCCAGCGGCTTCCACGTCCGACTTGACGTCTTTGAGGGACCGTTCGACCTGCTCCTCGGACTGATCGCCAAGCACAAGCTCGACGTCACCGAAGTGGCGCTCGGCGTCGTCACCGACGAGTTCATCACCTTCATCAAGGCCGCCGGCGAGGAGTGGGACCTCGAGCAGACCACCCACTTTCTCGTCGTGGCTGCCACGCTTTTGGACCTCAAGACCGCTCGACTCTTGCCGTCAGCGGAGGTCGAGGACGAAGACGACCTGGCGCTCTTGGAAGCCAGAGACCTGCTGTTTGCCCGACTTCTGCAGTACCGGGCGTACAAAACTGCTGCCGCTGAGCTGGCCAAGATCATGGCTGTTGCCAGCCGCAGCCACCCGCGCGCAGTCGGTCTTGAGCCACAGTTCGCCGCATTGTTGCCCGAGGTGCTGCTCGGTGTTGGGGTTGACGGTCTCGCAGCCTTGGCGGCCAAAGCGCTTGCCCCCAAGGTTGTGCCTGAGGTGGCCATTGGGCACATGCACGCACCGCCGGTCAGCGTCAAAGAGCAGGCGGCTCTTCTCGTGGACCGGTTGCGCCGGGTGCGTACGGCCAGTTTCCGCGGGTTGGTCGGGGACGCGGCTGACACGATGACCGTCATCGCGCGGTTCCTCGCACTTCTGGAGCTTTTCCGTGAGGGTGCTGTCGCCTTCGACCAGGTAGAGCCGCTCGCCGAGCTGACGGTGCGTTGGACGGGAGCCGATGAGGGCGACCTTGATGTTCATGACGAGTTCGATGACACGATCGATGACGAGACAGCAGCCGCACCAGCCGGCGATCCGACAGTGAGTGAGGAAGCGTGACTGACGAGGCCGTGAGTGAAGAGGCAACGTACGACGACAGCGACCTGGAGGAAGTGCCGCAGTCGGAGGGAGGAGCAGCTCTCACCGAGTCGGGAGTTGAGGCCGACGAGGGATCAATCGGTGAACTCGACCTGCCTCCTGCCATCGAGGCGGTACTCATGGTGGTCGACGAGCCGGTCGCCACTGTGACCTTGGCGCAGGTGCTTCAGCGGCCAGAAGCCGACGTCGCCGCAGCCTGCGAGCAGCTGGCAGGGGAGTACGTCGACCAGAGCCGAGGATTCGTGCTGCGCGAAATCGCAGGGGGATGGCGGTACTACAGCAGCCCGCTTTACGACGAGGTCGTTCAACGGTTCGTTCTCGATGGCCAACGGGCGCGGCTCACGCAGGCGGCGTTAGAGACCCTCGCGGTCGTGGCGTATCGCCAACCGGTGTCTCGATCTCGGATCTCCGCCGTGCGCGGGGTCAATGTCGACGGCGTGATCCGTACTCTGCTCACTCGCGGTCTGGTCGAGGAGTGTGGGACCGACGGTAAGTCGGGAGCCCACCTATACCAGACCACCGGCTACTTCTTGGAACGTCTGGGTGCCGCATCGCTGGCCGACCTGCCAGAGCTTGCGCCATACCTTCCCGATCTTGAGACGCTTGAGGCCGAGTTGTGACTAAATCTCAATCTGAGGGTTTGCTTCCAGGAATCCGGTTGCAGAAGGTGTTGGCGGCAGCCGGCGTGGCCAGTCGGCGAGCAGCCGAGGAACTGATTGCCACCGGGAGAGTGAGCGTCGACGGTGCGGTCGTGCGCGTGCAAGGGGTGCGGATTGACCCGGCCAGGGCCGTGGTTCGCGTTGATGGAGAGCGGATCCCGGTCGCGCCAGGACAGGTCTACCTCGCCCTGAACAAGCTAGAGGGCACGGTCAGCACGATGAACGACCCGGAGGGCCGCCCGAGCATCGGTGACATGGTCGCCGATCGCAACGAGCGTCTCTTCCACATCGGCCGACTCGACATCGAGACAGAAGGGCTGATCCTGATGACGAACGATGGTGAGGCGGCCCATCGTCTCGCGCACCCGTCGTTCGGTGTCCCCAAGCTCTACCGAGCCGTCGTGACCGGGCCGGTGCCTAAGGACATCGGTCGACGACTGCGGGCCGGCGTCGAGCTAGACGACGGAATGGTCACTGTCGACGACTTTCGAGTCATCGATCAGGTGGGCAAGGAAGCCCAGATCGAGCTCACCATCCACGTCGGACGTAACCGGGTGGTGCGGCGGCTGATGGCCGAAGTGGGTCTGCCGGTGCGGCGTCTCGTACGTCTCCAGTTCGGGCCGATTCGGCTCGGCAGGCTGCACCCCGGAGGTGTGCGCCTGCTTAACCAGCACGAGCAGGGTGCACTTCTCGATCTTATCGATTTATTGCCAAACTGATAGATCGATCGCTCATTAACTAGCCATTTGTCGGCCCGAATGGCGAGGGACAATTTGTCGACACAGCTCTTGGATTTGCGTTGGTGAAAATCTCGACACTTGTCTCAACTCGGGAGGCTGATCTGGAGCGATACGTCCTCAGGGTCGGAGATCATCCGTACAATGTCGATTAGTCGGCCGGCATTCGAGCGGCTGGCGGACGCACGGGCAGGGCCAGTCAGTAACTCGATAAGTCGATAAGCCGCCGTGTCGGAGACTCGCTTGGTCGAGAGAACGCTAGGGTGACCCAGTGATGCGAGCACTCCGAGGGGCGACCCAGTTGACGGCCGACGACCCGGCCGAGATGACCGAAGCAGTGGTCGAGCTGGTCTCCGCCATCC
>JAJAYM010000087.1 GCA_027117675.1 Actinomycetes bacterium
CAGCCGCGGTCGCGGGCCCACAGGGCGGCGCGTTGGGCGGAGGTGAAAAAGCGATGGGTGCGGCCGACGTCGAGGACCTTGCCGGTGGGTTCTTGGATGATCCGGGTCAGGGTGGGGTTGCAGCTGAGTTGGTCGAAGAGGGGCCCGGGGATGGGGCTGCCATCGGCGAAGCGGGCCGGGCGCCACTGATCGGGCAGCGGCTCCTCGGTGGTCTCATTCGGCAGGAACGCGTTCGGTGGTGCGGTGACGAGGATCTGCGGGCTCAGCCCGTTCGCGATGGGGAGTTGGTCGGACTGCGCGGCGGCTTGGAGGGCGTCGATCAGCGCATCGTGACGGCGTTGGGTGGGAGTGCGGGGGTCGTCGTTGCTGGTGGGGGCTCCGCTGGCGGCTAGTAGTTGGGTGAGGAGAGCGCCGCCCTCGGCGGTGGTGAGCATTTCTAGGCGCCAGGTTCCGTCCAGGAGTGGGGCGAGGGTGGCGCGACGGATTTGGGTTTGCCGGTCGTGGTCGGCTTTGCCGCGGTCGGGGTCCAGGACGTAGCGCAGGTGCCGGGCGGCGGCGCGTAGCCCGGCTGGGTCCACGGTGGTGGCGAGGTCGACCATCAAGGTGACGGCTTGGGCGGGGGCGTCGGCGGGGAGACCGGGAAGGTCGGTCAGATCGCTGAGCGTGCCGGTGATGGGCTGCAGGTGGGGGTAGCTGATCTGCCCGGACAGGACCGCTGCCGCTGCTGGGGCTGCGGGGGAGTGACCGGCGGCCTCCCGTGGGGCCATCCGGAGGGTGCGCCGGAGCCAGGCGGCGGTGCTGGTGGCGCCGTCGAGGGCCTGGCCGGCTCCGGCGGTGTCAGCTGCGGCCACGGTGGTGTCGAAGGCGACCTCGAGCCCATCGATCGCCGACCGCAGCCGTGCCAGGCGGTGCTTGCGTTCGGTCGCCGTCAACGCGTGCGGGTCAACCTCAACGGCGTCCCGGATGGCCCCCGCCAGCGAAGCCAACCCAGCGCCGTTGGCCGACCCAAATGACTCGAACCGGTCATCAGGCGGCGGCGGTAACGGCGGTGACAGAGCCAACGAGGACCTCACAGCGTGAGCAGGTGGTGGACGAATGGTGGTCGCTCTCGCCGTTACTCATCTGCGCCACTCAACTGCCTACCCAGCTGCGCTGTCACCGTTGATCAACTCGACCAACACCCACGCTAAACCAAGCTACCGACAACTACGGCGCAGAGTTCCCCGGTGCTGTGCAGAACGCCTATCGCTCCACGATGAAGTCACCGAGTCCATGCGGCACGCGCGGTGTCGGCGGCGTAGCCGCGTACCCAATCGCCACCGCTCCCATGGGCTGCCAACTGGCAAGAAGGTCGAGAGCTTCGCGCGCGACATCGGGGCAGAAGAGCGTCGACGAGACCCATGCCGTCCCCACTCCTCGCGCCGCCAACGACACCAGGAAGTTCTCGATCCCCGCGCCCATCGAGAGCACGAACATCAAGTGCTCGGCGGTAGCTCGTCGGGCATCGGGATAGTCGTGCGAGCCGTCGTTGACCAGACAGGGCACCACGAGGGACGGAGCCGCGCGTAAGAGCTCGCCCCTCGCCATGCGGCGCTCGATCGACGTCTCGTCGACGCCGTCATGGCGCAGGTCGGCCCGCCACTGGTCGGCCATCGCATCGAGCAGCGTTTGTCGTCGTCCATCGGAGACGAGGACGAACCGCCACGGCGTCGTGTGGTGCGGCGCCGGCGCAGTGATCGCATCGGCGACCGCCGCGGTGATGACCTTGCGCGGAACGACCGCATCGGTGAAGGCGCGAACGGTCCGACGGGAACGAACCACATCGTGCGAGCCAACAGGGAACAGGTCTTCCTGGCGGACGCGGACGACGGCTCTTGCACCTGGACCGTCGGTCTCTTGCACGAGGTGGCCGAGCCCGCGGACGACGGCTACCGGGGTTCCCGCCGCCTTGCCCATCACGAGCTCGGCTGCAGCGGCGACCTCGTCGGCGACAGCCGGAACTGTCACTTCCAACACCCGTCCGGTCATGTCTGGCGTGCCCCGGAGGTCCTGCAGTGGCGTGACGCCTGCGAGGCCAATCGCAATGTCGGTCTGGCCGAGGCGCCACGGACGCCCTGCGGTGTCAGTGATGATCACGCCCACGGTGCACCTGAGTGTTTCCTGCAGTGACGCGCGCAGTGCACGTGCGGACGCGTCCGGGTCTTCAGGCAACAGCACGAGCGACCCGTCTGCGACGTTGCTCGCGTCGACGCCGGCCGCCGCGAGCACGAGGCCATGGCGGGTCTCGACAATGGTGAGACCGTCGCGTTCGGCGACGACACGCACCGTCTCGCCAGCTACGGCGTCCTCGCGGGTGACGCCGGTGACGACGCGTCCTTCATACTTACTGACCGCCTTGCTCGACACCACGACGATGTCACCGTCCTGCAGGGTTGGACAAGCCGAGGCAATCGCTTCAGGGAGGGCGAATCCGGAGGTGATCTCGGGTAGCCCCTCAAGCGCGAAGACGTGGAAGCTGCCCATGTGGTTCAGCGACGAAGTTCGACGGCTAGGTCGAGTGTGGCGCCGGCGATCGCCGCAGCGTCTTCTTCGGTCGTCATCAGCAGCGGCCGCGAACGTTGGAAGACCCCGGCGGGGGCTGATGTCGACGCGTCCTCCTCAGCGACCAGCCAGCCGTCGAGCAGCCCACCGGCGATGCGTGCGCCATAGTGGCCAGCCACCCCGGAGGCTGAGGTCTCCACGCCGATGGCCGCCAGGCACGCGTCGGCCATCCCGCGCACAGGTGCCCCCCCAATGATGGGGGAGACGCCGACGACCGGCGCCGACGCCGAACGCAGCGCGTCGCCGATACCCGCTACCTGCAGAATCGCGCCGATGCTGACGATCGGGTTGGACGGCGGCAGCAGTACGACGTCCGCTTCGCGCACAGCGTCCAGAACCGCCGGCGTCGGCTTTGCCTCGGCCGCCCCGAGAAAGACGAACTCCTGCGCGGGCCGACGCGCCTGTTCGCGGACCCACCACTCCTGAAAGTGCAGCGCCTCCCGTGCCCCGGCGTCGTCAAGGACGACAACATGGGTCTCGATCGGGTCATCGCTCATCGGCAGCAATCGAATCCCCGGCTGCCAGCGGGAGCAAAGTGCAGCGGTGACATCGGTCAGTGACCAGCCCGCGCGCAGCATCTGGGTGCGCACGATGTGCGTGGCGATGTCGCGGTCGCCGAGGGTGAACCAGTCCGGTGGTACCTCGTACGCTGCCAACTCAGTGCTGACGCTGAACGTTTCGCCGTCGCGCCCCCAGCCCTGTGCCTCGTGGATGCCTCCACCGAGGGTGTACATGATGGTGTCCAAGTCAGGGCAGACGCGTAGTCCGAACAAGGTGATGTCGTCAGCGGTGTTGCCGATCACCGTGACTGTGGCGGTCGACCACTCGTCATCTCGGTTGCCCAGGTGCCCGAGCAGGCCGCGCAGAAAGCGCGCGCCGCCGATCCCTCCGGCCAGCGCGATGATTTCCATGGCAGCATCTTGTCAGTGAGCAGAGTTGCGGATCTCCCGGCCATGGCCAAGCGCTGGACGACTGCCTTGGAGGCGTGGGCCATCCCGAAGCGCATCCTGGACGCCGCGACGCGCGATCCGTGGCTGCTGCCGGTTGCTCGCTTTGGCGGCCGAGCGGACCGGGCCGTCAGCGACCCGTGTGGTGTCTCGTTCGAACGTGCCGCCGAGGTCCTCCGGGACTCGCCTGGCACGGTCATCGACGTCGGGGCGGGTGCAGGAGCGGCGTCACTGCCGCTGGCGCCGTGGGCGACCTCACTCACCGCGCTGGACGGCAACGCTGCGATGTTGGCCGCGTTCGCCGAGCGGGCAGCCCGGCTCGGCATCGAGCATCACGAGGTGCTCGGCACGTGGCCAGAGTTGGCCACCGAGATTGCGATGCACGACGTCGCCGTGGTCCATCACGTGGTCTACAACGTGGCCGCCATCGTGCCTTTCGTGCGCGCGCTCGACGAGCGAACGACGCGCCGCGTCGTGCTCGAGTTGCCGCCTCACCACCCACTCACCTGGATGAATCCGCTCTGGAAGCAGTTCCACGACCTCGACCGGCCGGTGAGTCCGATCGCCAGCGACCTCGTCGAGATCCTCGGGGCCATGGGTGTGGCCGACCTACGTGCCGAGCACTGGACCACCCTCGGCCTCGCCGCCGCGGATGGATCCGACTCTGAGTCGCTGGCAGAAAGAGCAGCGCTCGTGACGCAGCGCCTCTGTCTTCGCGTTGAGCGCGAGCCCGAAGTCGCGGCGGCGATGGCCGAAACGGACCCCGGCTACCACCGCGACATCGTGACGATCAGCTGGACGCCGGGATCAACACCTCGAAACGACACCCACCGCTGACATTTTGCACGTCGACTGTGCCGCCGTGAGCGTTGGCGATCCCCTGCACGATGGCCAGGCCGAGCCCCGCACCGCCATCGGGATCAGGGGTGCGCGCATGGTCTCCGCGGTAGCCAGCCTCGAAGACACGAGCGAGGTCGACGTCGGGGATCCCCCCGCAGGCGTCAGTAACGGTGACGGTTGCGGTGCCGCCTTCGACTGATGCGACCACGTGGATGGTGCTGTCGTGCGGTGTGTGCCGGAGCGCGTTGCCGACCAGGTTGGCGATCGCCCGGCGGAGCTGTCGTTCGTCGGCAGTAATCGTGTCCTTGCCCAACGGCTCCGCCTGGGCCGAGATGTGCACTCCGCGCGCCGCCGCCAAGGGCGCAGCAGCGGCGACGACATCGCCGACAACATCGGTGAGCGAGATGCGCTCACGCACCAGGTGCAGCGCACCGGCGTTGATCCGGGACAGCTCGAACAGGTCATCGACCATGTTGGTGAGCCGGTCGACCTCGGTACGCAACTGCCGGTAGTAACGCTCTGGGTCGGGCGCGACGCCGTCTTCAAGCGCCTCCGTCATCGCGCGCATGCCGGCCAGCGGTGTTCGCAGGTCATGCGAAACCCACGCCACCAGTTCCCGTCTGGTTCTTTCGGCCTCCTCAGCCCTCGCGCGCTCCGCTCCTAGATCGCGAGAGTGCTGCTCGATCTGGTCGATCCGCCTGGCTAGGAGCAGTCCGATACCCACCGCAACGACGCCTGCCGCGGCGCAGACAACCAGCACGACGCCGAGGTCGTGTGATGAAAGGAACATCCGCTGCGCGGTAGCGGCGACGCCGACTACCACGGCAACGACAGCAGTCACCGGCGCCAGCCAGGCGAGAGTGCGCGCCGAGCGGCGTCCGAACACGTGCAGGAGCACCAGTCCGACCGCCCCAACGA
>JAJAYM010000088.1 GCA_027117675.1 Actinomycetes bacterium
CGTCGCCGTCGAGCGCGATGCCGAGGTCGGCGCCGTGTTCGACAACGGCAGCCTGCAATGACTCGAGATGCGTCGAGCCGCAGGCCTCGTTGATGTTCAGCCCATCCGGCCTGTCATGGATTGTGATGACGTCTGCGTCGGCATTGGCGAAAGCAGTGGCTGCGACGAACGATGCGGCTCCATTGGCGCAGTCGGCAACGATGCGCACGCCGTCAAGACTCTGTCCACCTAGCGTTGACAACAGGTGAGCGACGTAGTCGCTAGCCCCGAACTCGTCATCGGTGACACGTCCCACACCGGCTCCGGTGGGACGGTCCCACGGCTCGCCGAGCCGTGACTCGACGGCGTCCTCGATGGCATCGCCGAGCTTGTGTCCGCCCCTGGCGAAGAACTTGATTCCATTGTCAGGCATCGCGTTGTGTGACGCCGACAACATCACTCCGAGGTCTGCGCGGCGAGCGGCTGTCAGGAAGGCGACGGCCGGTGTGGGCAGAACACCCAAACGCCGCACGTCCACACCCGCGCTCGCGAGCCCAGCGACCACAGCCGCCTCCAGGAACTCACCCGAAGCGCGCGGGTCGCGCCCGACAACGGCCACTGGACGATGCCCCTCGAACGCCCCGGTCTCACCGAGCACGTGCGCGGCGGCGACACTGAGATCGACAGCCAGCTCAGCGGTGAGATCGCGATTGGCAAGTCCACGGACGCCATCGGTTCCGAAGAGCCGGGTCACAGCACCTCCTCATGCGCGCGCCCCGCAAGCCGTAAGGCCGACGGGGCGCAGCGAAGTGAACGCGGGTAAGAAGCGTCAGCGCTTGCTGTACTGCGGGGCCTTACGGGCCTTCTTGAGGCCTGCCTTGCGACGCTCTTTGGCGCGTGGGTCACGGGTGAGGTAGCCGGCCTTCTTCAGCGGCGGACGGTTCCCTTCGGTGTCGATCTCGCACAGCGCACGCGAGATACCCAGGCGGATGGCGCCAGCCTGACCGGAGACGCCACCGCCGTGAACGCGGGCGATGACGTCGTAGCGGGCTTCGACCTGGAGCACTCGGAACGGGTCGTTGACGACCTGCTGGTGGACCTTGTTCGGGAAGAAGTCGTCGAGCTCTTTGCCGTTTACGGTGAACTTGCCGGTGCCAGGGGTGATGCGCACGCGGGCGATCGCCTCTTTGCGCCGGCCAGTTGCTGCGCCGGGGGCATCGGAGATTTCCCTCGGCGCGACGGCGATTGCCGACTCGCTGGTGAAGTTGCCGGTGGGGGCGGCGTCCGACCCTGGCGCAGCGGCATCTGCTTCGGGGGCAGTTGCCTCATCTGGGGCGGTGTCAGTGGTGACAGTCACGTCGGACATGGTCCTCTCGATACCTTCTGTGGTCTTCGGGCTGCGCTACTGCGCGACCTGGGTGATCTCGAATGGCACGGGCTGCTGTGCCTGATGCGGGTGCTCGGGGCCGGCGTAGACCTTGAGCTTCTTCAGCTGCTGACGGGCGATGCGATTCTTCGGCAGCATGCCCCACACCGCCTTCTCGACAGCGCGACGGGGGTTCTTGGAGAGCAGCTCTTCGTAGCCCGTCGCGCGCAGACCGCCAGGAAAGCCGGAGTGCCGGTAGGCGAGCTTCTGCTCGCGCTTGGCGCCGGTCAGGGCGATCTTCTCAGCGTTGATGACGACCACGAAGTCGCCGGTGTCGACGTGAGGGGCAAAGACCGGCTTGTGCTTGCCGCGCAGCAACTGCGCGACCTGCGAGGCAAGGCGTCCGAGGACGACGTCTTCGGCGTCGATGACGTACCACTGACGCTGGACGTCGTCGGGCTTGGGGCTGTACGTGCGCACGGGCACAACCTTCGTGAGTCGAGTCGGATCAGGAGGCGCTCTGCATCAGGCTCTGCGTCAATCTGCAACAAACAGGGCGTTCTGCGGGGAGCACCCGGCGCCAACAATCTGGGGCCGACCAGCGACCCCGACAGATACAAGGCGCAACAGCCGGTCAGGCTACCCGTGCCCGGGTAGCACGGTCAAAACCGGGTGCCTGGGCCAGGCCGCCTCGGTCATGATCAACATCTTTCCTAGGCTGGCTCGATGACCGCGTCTGACGCCACTCCCAGGTTGCCAGATGCCTCGATGGGCTCTACCGCTCGGCACCGGACCAGCCGACTGGTTTTGGTTCTCTCCATCGTGGCCCGGATGCCACAGGGCTTGGCTCCCCTGGCCGTGGTCCTGCTGGCCCAGGAACGCACCGGCTCGATCGCCGCTGCCGGCCTGGCGGGAGGCGCCTGGGCGATCGGCTCAGCTGTCAGCCAGCCCCTGTGGGGAGGGTTCGCCGGCCGTGGACAGGCACACCGCATCGAAGCGGCCACCTCGGTGTCGCAGGGTGGGCTCCTCCTGCTGCTGGCCTTCGGCCCCTGGGAGGCCGGGACCGCCCTCGTTGTGTTGGCCGCCGTCGGCGGCCTGCTGGCGGCCCCCACCTCGCCGATCTCCCGAACGCTTTGGCCGCAACTCGCCCGTGACCAGCACGACCTGGATGCCCTCTACGCACTCGATGCCACCTGGCAGGAGATGGTCTTCATCGCCGGGCCGGCTCTCGTCGGCGTTCTGGTGGCCGTGTCGGGACCAGATGCCGCCTTGCTCGCTGCCGCCATCTGCGGCGCGCCAGGCGGCATCGCGTTCGCTTGGGTGGTGCGACCCTTGTGGCGCCAGCGCCCGGCGACCGAGTCGCGCATCGCGCTCACCACGGCGCTGAAGTCGCTCGCTGGCCCCTACGCCGCACTCTGTGTCATGGCCCTCGGGCTCGGACTCGTCGAGGTCGGCGTCCCCGCGGTGGCGATCCTGGAGCAGAACCGAGCAGCTAGCGGATGGCTGCTGGCGCTCTGGAGCCTGGGCTCGCTCGTTGGCGGCCTGGCCGCTTCCCGCGTCCGGTGGCGTCGCGGGCCTGCGGAGCGATGGCCGCTGCTGCTCGCCGCCGTGACGCTCGGGACTGGGACGGTCGTTGTGGGCTGGCACTTCGGCCTGGGGTGGCTGGGCTTCACCCTGTTTCTGTCGGGCTTGGCTCTCGCGCCCTCGCTCGCCGCAGGGTACGGCGTCATTGGTGACCGTGCCGCGGTCGGACGCCGCACCGACGCGTTCGCTTGGACGACCACTTTTCTGTTGCTCGGCTTCGGCGGTGGGGCAGCAATCGGGGGTGTTCTGGCCGACATCAGTCCGACCTGGGCGTTCGCAGCCGGCACCGTGGTCACGGCTCTGGCCGTCGTGATCGCTGCCCTGAACGCCCGCACCCATGCGGGGTGAACCCACACCGGCACAGCGCGTCCGACTCCACCACGCGGCGCCCCACTCCACCGTTAGCGGGTGCGCTGAACGCGGGCCTCGTCCCAGACTGGTTCGGACGCCTCGTACACCTGGCCGTCGGATCCGAAGACCAGGTAGCGGTCGAAACTCCTGGCGAACCAGCGGTCGTGGGTGACGCTCAGCACTGTTCCCTCGAAGGCCTCGAGGCCCTCCTCCAACGCCTCAGCGCTCGCGAGGTCGAGGTTGTCGGTGGGCTCGTCCAGCAGCAGCAAAGTGACCCCGGACAGTTCGAGCAGCAGGATCTGGAATCGGGCCTGTTGCCCACCGGAGAGCGTCTCGAACCGCTGCTCACTCTGGTGCTCGAGCTCGTAACGACGCAGCGACCCCTTGGCCGGACCCAGTTGTAGGGAGTGCTGCTCCCAGAGCAGCTCGATCGGCGTCCGGCCGGTGAACTCTGCATGGTCGCGCGTCTGGGCGAAGTGGCCCGGCACCACACGGGCCCCCAGTTTCCACGCCCCGGTGTGCGCAACCGTCGCGTGCCCGGTCGGCGATTGGGCGTCCCCGGACGCCAACAACCCCAAGAAGTGCGACTTGCCTGAGCCATTGCTCCCCAGCACGGCAACGCGCTCACCGTAGAAGACCTCGAGGTCGAACGGCTGCATCAAACCGGTGAGCTCGAGCTGTTGGCAGGTGACGGCACGGACGCCGGTGCGTCCACCTTTCAGCCGCATCCGCACGTTCTGCTGGACGGGAGGCGCCTCCGGTGGGCCCGCCTCCTCGTACTTGCGGAGCCTGGTCTGCATGGCTTTGTACCTCGACGCCATGTCGGGGCTGATCGCCGCCTGCTGCTGCAGGGTGCGTACCAGGTCTTTCAACCGCTGATGCTCCTCGTCCCAGCGACGGAGAAGTTCTGCAAGGCGTTCGTGTCGGTCGCCGCGCACCTCGTGGTACGACGCGAAGCCGCCACCGTGGACCCAGCTCTAGCCGCCTTCGATCGTGACGATGCGGTTAGCGGCTGTGGCCAGTAGCTCCCGGTCGTGTGAGATCAACAGGACGGTCTTGCGCGTCGACGCCAGCCGCTCCTCGAGCCACTGTTTACCGGGAACGTCGAGGTAGTTGTCTGGCTCGTCGAGCAGCAGCACCTCATCTGGCCCGCGTAACAGAGCTTCGAGCACCAGCCGCTTCTGCTCCCCACCCGAGAGGGTGCGTACCTCGCGGTATTGCGCGCGCTCGTACGGGAGCCCGATCGCCTTCATGGTGCAGACGTCCCAGATCACCTCAGCGTCGTAGCCGTGGGCGTCACCCCAGTCGGCGATCGCCTGGGCGTACCGCATCTGGGTCTTCTCGTCGTCGTGCTCCATCATCTGCAGCTCGGCGGCGTCCATCTCAAGCGCAGCCGTCTGAATGCGGGGAGGCGCCACCGACACGAGGAGATCGCGCACGGTCGACTCGTCCCGCACACTCCCGACGAACTGACGCATGACGCCGAGGCCACCGCTGCGCGACACCGAACCTTCGACGGGCTCAAGGTCACCGGCGATGATCTTCATCAGGGTGGTCTTGCCGGCGCCGTTGGCTCCCACCAACGCGACGACGGCACCGTCACCGACCCGGAACGACACCCCCGAGAAGAGGGTGCGGCCGTCGGGCAGCACAAAACTCACTCCATTGACGTCCACGTGTCCCACAAGGGGACAGTCTCACGCACTCAGCACCTTGGCCGCCATTGCGTTTCCGGGCGCGAACTCAGCGGTACTCGACGATGTCGTCGCCGGGTACGACCACCGTGCCGGCCTCGCCGGCCAGAACCGCAGGCAGGGCAGCGAGGTCACCGATCCGGGCCGGACGCCTGGTCGTCAGGACGAAGTCGCACGCAGCACCGACCTTCGGGCCCATCGAGCCGTCCGGGAAGCTCAGCTGCGCCAAGGCGTCAGGGCTGATGCGCGCCAACGCCCGCTGCTGCGCCGTTCCCCAGTCAACGTAGACAGCGTCAGCGTCAGTGGCGACGACGAACTCGTCGGCATCGATCAGCTGAGCCATCAACGAACTGGCCAGGTCTTTGTCGACGACCGCCTCGACCCCCACCAACGTCCGCGTACCCGGCAGGTACATCGTCGGAATGCCTCCGCCACCAGCCGCGATCACGACGGC
>JAJAYM010000089.1 GCA_027117675.1 Actinomycetes bacterium
CGCGCTTAGCGCGGAGCCGGCGGTTCCCGGCGGGGTCAAAACCCCGGCCAAACCGCGCCCAACACCGGCGCCGGCGCCGGGCCGCGCCGGTCGCCGGGAGACCGCCTGAGCCCGTAAGAAAAGCCGAGGTGCTTACGTGCCCTGGTGATGCCGACGTAGAGCAGTCGGCGCTCTTCAGCCACTTGCTCAGGTGTTGTCGCGTAGGTGATCGGCATCATCCCCTCGGTGAGCCCGACCAGGAAGACCGCGTCCCACTCGAGCCCCTTGGCCGCGTGCAGCGAGGACAACGTGACGCCGTCACTAGCCGGAGCGTGCTGGGTGTTCGCTCGGTGCTGCAGCTCTTCGACTAGATCACCGAGATTGGCTTCCTCAACTCGCGCCTGCAACTCTCGGGCCACCTCCACGATGGCCGCCCACGACTCCCAACGGTCACGCGCCTTGCTCGGGCCAGCTGGCGGGGTAGGTCGGTAGCCAACCGAGCCGAGGACGGCTGCCACTTGGTCAGCGAGCCCTCCGGGCGTGGAGGTGCCATCGGCGTGGGCGGCGCCGCGCAACAACGCCACCGCCTCTCGTACCTCCTTGCGGTCGAAGAATCGTTCACCCCCACGCACCGTGTACGGCAGGTTCGCCTCGGTGAGCGCCTCTTCATAGGCCGCGCTCTGGGCGTTGATGCGGTACAAGATGGCGACCTCACGTTGGTCGACGCCGGCATCGACCAAGGAGCGGATGTGCTGCACGACGGCGGTCACCTCTGCGGCCTCGTCGGCGGCCATCAGCCACTGAGCCTCAGGACCTGCCGCACGCTGCGCCTTCAGAGCGACACGGGCAGCGGGATCTGCTGCCGGTGACGAGGCGAGAAGGCGGTTGGCGGCGGCGACCACCTGAGGTGTGGATCGATAGCTGCGTTCGAGTCGAACCACCGAGGCGTCTGGGAACCGCTGTCTGAAGCCAAGGAGGTAGCGCGGCGTCGCACCAGCAAACGAATAGATCGTCTGGTTTGCATCCCCGACAACGGTGAGGTCGTCGCGGTCTGCGAGCCAGAGGTCGAGGAGGCGTTGCTGAATGGGGCTGACGTCTTGGTACTCGTCGACCAACAATGACCGGTACTGCTTGCGGACGGCATCAGCCATCGAGGCGTCATCCTCGATCATCCCGGCAGTCAGCAGCAGGACATCCTCGAAGTCGATGAAACCTCGATCCCGCTTGACGGTTTCGTAGCCGGCGTACAGGCGCGCGACCACCTCGGCGTCGAGATCGCTGCCGCCACCCCTCGCGTGCTCGCGGCTGCGCGCGGGGTAGTCCTCCGGGGTGACCTGCGAGACCTTGGCCCACTCGATCTCGGCGGCGATGTCACGGATCACTGTGCCGTCGGCGCGGACCCGCATCCGAGCGGCGGCCTCGCTGATCAGTGGCGCCTTGCCCGGGAGCACATTGGGTGGCTGGCCGCCCACCACCGACGGCCAGAAGTACCGAAGCTGTCGGAGGGCGGCGGCGTGGAAGGTACGCGCCTGCACGCCATCGACGCCGAGAGCCCTGAGCCGCCCGCGAAGCTCGCCGGCCGCGCGCGCGGTGAAGGTGAGCGCCAAGACCTCGCGAGCCGCCACTTGATCACTGACGACGAGCACTGCGACGCGGTGGGTCAGCGCCCTGGTCTTGCCGGTGCCCGCGCCGGCCAGGACACAGACTGGGCCCCTGGGCGCCGTCGCGACCGCGTGCTGCTCGGGATCGAGCGCGCCAAGAATCTCGGCGAGCGTGGCTGCGGTCACTCAGGCATCCTGACACTTGTGACTGACACCGAACCCGGCCAGGCCCAACTGGTGGTCTACACCACCACGTGGTGCGGCCCGTGCAGTCGGCTGAAGGCCCGCCTGACCGAACGCGGCGTCCTGTTCGATGAGGTCGACATCGAGGATGACTCCAGCGGTGCTGACTGGGTGTCAACGGTCAACGGCGGGATGCACCTGATACCCACCGTGCGGTTTTCCGACGGTACCGCCATGGCGAACCCCTCGGTGGACGCCGTGCTCGAGCGCCTCGGCTCCCTGGCGCATGGGTAGCGGACACCCGCTACGGCTGGGCTAGCGCCAGCCGGCCCCGTCATCGGGCAGATCGCCACCGAACCAGCCGTCGATCAGCCAACGCGAGATCGACACTCGCCCCGGCACGGCCACCGCACCCGAAGCAACAGATTGCGCGAGCTCCTCGCGTGCGAACCAGCGCACTTCACTGAGCTCGACGCCGTCGGGGCGGGGGTCCTGCGATCCGGCGGCCACGGCAGACGCACCGATCATCAGCGACGATGGAAATGGCCACGGTTGGGTAGCCATGAGTCGCACCTCGTCGACCACCACCCCAGACTCCTCGGCGACCTCACGGCGTACCGCCTGCTCAGCGGTCTCTCCCGGCTCGACAAAGCCAGCCAGTGTGGAGAACCGCCCGTCCGGCCACACCTCTTGGCGCCCGAGCAGTGCGCGACTTTGGGCGTCGGTGACCAAGACGATGACAGCGGGGTCGACGCGGGGAAAGTGCGTGGAATCATCTTCTGGACAGCGCCGCTCAGCGCCAGCAGCGCTGACCTCGGTCGGGCTGCCGCAGCGCGGACAGTGCGTATGAGTGGCATGCCAGTTGGCCAAAGCAACCGCGTGACACAGCCACCCCGACTCGGACGCACCTACCGTGGCAGCCAGTTCGCGAAGCCCTTTCGACGGCTCGGCGGTGGCGTCGGCGGTGGCGTCGGCGGTGAGGCTGACCGCGAATCGCGCATGACCAGCCTCGTCGACGCCGAGTAGGTACTGCTCACCGGGAGGCGCGCCAGTGGCAGGCCGCCACAGGGGTTCCGCCGTGACCGGGTCGACCAGCACCCGGCCCCTGGACACCATGAGTACGCGAGTCTGTGGGTGCGTCCACAGTTGATGAAGGGACTCCGCGTCGCCCCGGTAGCCCACAGCCCGATCGTGCACAGCTTCGGAAAAGACCAGGCGCCGCTCACTGGATGTCACGGTTGCCGAGCCTAGGCGGTCCACCTGTCCACGCGCCGTACGCAAGGTCGGAGGTCAACGCCAGATCGGTCAGCTGGGTGCACGAAGTGTTGTCATCGCAGAAGTTAGTGCACCCAAATCGCCTAGAAGGGCGTCGTACCCCGCTCGATCATCTGCGACCGCGACCCACTCCACCACTGTGTCAGGGCGGCGCGGTCGGGCAGGTCGTCAGGGCGCTCGATGCGACCGGTCGCTACGTAGTAGAAGGTGGCCACCACCTGCTCGATGGGGATCTGATGCAGTTCGGCCCACGCGAGGCGGTAGAGGGCCAACTGAAGCGGGTCCGCCGGGTGGTGACCGGTCTTCCAGTCGACGACCTCGTAGCGCGCGTCGGCTGGGAGCGTTGAGCTCGCTGGCTCGACTGCATACACGGCGTCGATTCGTCCCACCAGGATCTGCTCGCCCAGCACGAGGTGGAACGGAGCCTCGACCGCCGCCGGCTGCCGATCCGCATAGGGGCCGGCAAGGAAGGCCTGCTGCAGGGTCACGAGGTCGTCTTCGTTTTCAGCCTCACCCTCGGGGACGAGGCCGTCGGCGTCGATGAGCGGGACCTGGCCAAAGCGCGCCTCGACCCACTGATGAAAACGTGTCCCGCGGTAAGCCGCGGCCGCAGGTGGCCGGGGCATTGGACGCCGGAGTCGTCGCGCCGCCGCGTCAGGTTCGCCGAGTAGTTACACAGCCCAAGAGGCCGACAGGGCTGACGGAAGCTCGAAGTCCTGGACGTTTTCACGCTCTGCCTCAGCGATCAGGGCAGCGATGTCGGTGTCCCATGAAGCCACTCGCTCGGCGTCACACTCGTCAAGATCGTTGCCCGAGCCCTCAGATGGCGTCAACGCGGCGAGGACCTCAAGAGCGGCAGCCTCACGGGCAGCGGCCAGCTTCGGATCACCCGTGGGGGGCCAGGCGATCGAGATCGTCTCGGCTAGCGCTGGGTTGGTTGTTTCGACGACCTCCGGCTCCCAGTGTGCAACTGTGCCGCTACCGGTTGCGCAATGGTCAGCCAGCGCCTGCAGGTACGGGCTCACAGCACGTGGCTTGGTTTGCGTCGGCCCCCATCGGTGGCCGGTAACCACCAGCCGCTCAGCCGCTCTGGTCAGCGCGACGTACGCCAGTCGTCGGTCCTCGCCCAGCTCACGTTCGGCGACCTCGGCTTTGAACGCAGCGACACCCTTGTTCCCCTCCCAGGTGGTGACGACGGGGAAGTCGGCGGCATCGCCGCGTAGCGCGTAGGGAAGCAGCGCTGGCGAGGTGAGCGGGGTAGACCGGGACTGCCCACTGGGAAAGACGCCAGCCACCACCTGCGGAACGTAGACGCTCTGCCACTCCAGCCCCTTCGCCTTGTGCACGGTGAGGAGCGCGACACCCTCGGCGCCACTCGGTGCCGGCACCGCCAAGGATGACCGGTAACGCTTCGCCAGGGCTAGGTAGGAGAGAAATCCACCAACCCCCGAGCCACCGCCGGATGCGGTGAACCCCCGCGCGTGGTCGAGCAGCGCATCGACGTGGACGGAGGTAGCGCCGTGCACGGCTAGCTCGATGTCGAGGCCGGTAGCAGAGACCACCCGCGCGATGGCCACATCTGGTGGCTGGTGCAGAACTGCTCGAAGCTGGCGGAACTCATCGGCGAACTCGGCAAAGCGCTCGCGGGCTGCGGCTGAGAAAGGGCCGGGCCCCGGGTCTTCCAACGCCTCGATCAGCGACACAGTCTCAGCTGGGTCGATACCAGCCACCGCTTCGCGAAGCTGCGCACCGACGGACTCATCGCGCTCATCCCTTCCGCCGTCACCCGCCCGCCGAGGCAACTTCCCCACCAGCTCGCGGGCACGCGCACCGAGCTGCGCCAGATCGGCGGGTCCAATCCGCCAACGGGGGCCAGCCAGCAGCCGGACCAGGCTGGGGTTCGCCGACGGGTCGTGGAGAACGTCCAGGGTCGCCACCACCTCAGCGATCTCCGGCAGCTCGAGCAACCCACTCAGGCCGACGACATCGACAGGTACCTCACGGTCAGTCAGGCCCTCGATGATCTGCGGGAAGACCTTCGACTCGCGGCACAGCACGGCGATGTCTGAAGGTTGGCGACCAGCGGCCACCTCGGCCGCCACCGCGTCACAGAGAACTTCGATCTCTTCGGCGGCCGTC
>JAJAYM010000090.1 GCA_027117675.1 Actinomycetes bacterium
ATGTCGACCTCTCCCCTCGGCGTCAGCGCTCCGTCAGCACTGATCTCGGCCACTTGCAGCGCCTGCAGACGGACGCCGCCAGCCGTTCGGGTCAATCGGTAGTTGGGGTTGTCGTCGATCACCGTGACACCGGCGTTGGCGTTCCACTCGGCCGCAGCCTCCGAGGTCAGGAAGCTTCGAGCTACCTCATGGTCGTTGTCAAAACTTGCGGACGCTTCCAGGAAACCGGCGACGACCTCCGCCGGTGACTGCCCCGGCACCGGGTCACGCGGCAGCACCCGGACAGCGGGCTCGTCGACGACTGCCCGCACCTCGCCTCGTTCCACCGGTCCGCTGGTCGGGATCTGCGAGCAGCCCGCCAGCAGCAAAGCCGCGGTCGCCGCGGCGAGCAGGCGCCATCTACTGACATCGACGTCACGCATCGGGAGCCCGCCGCTCGGGTACCTGCGAGGGCACACCAGCTCCGACCGACAGTGGCATGCGACGGCGCGTGCTCGCATCGGCCGGCTCCAACGTGAGCGGGGATGCGCTGATCTCGATCCCCAGCTCATGCGGAAGGGTGAGGCGGAAGCTGGCTCCGTCACCGGGTGAGCCCCACGCCTGCAGCCAACCACCGTGCAGTCGGGCATCCTCCAGCGCAATCGAAAGGCCAAGCCCAGTACCCCCGATAGATCTCACCCGCGATGGATCGGCGCGCCAGAACCGGTTGAACACCAACGATGACTCACCGGGTCGAAGCCCAGCGCCGTGGTCCCTGACAACAATCGCCACCGCGTCTGCCGACGATGCCACCGAGATGTCGATCGGGTGACCCTCACCGTGCTCGATCGCGTTCGCCAGCAGGTTTCTCAGGATTCGATCGACCCGGCGCGGGTCGTATTCAGCTGCGGCCGGTTCAGTCGACAGGTGAACACGAATCTCGGTGCTGCTCCGCTCGGCAAGGGGGCTCAATGCTTCGACGACCGCCGAGACAGCGTCGCGCAGATCGCCCTTGACGGCGTCCAAGGTGGCCGCACCAGCGTCGAACCGCGAGATCTCGAGGAGGTCAGCGAGCAGCGCCTCGAATCGGTCGAGCTGGGTTTGCAGCAACTCTGCCGACCGGGCGGTGGCGGGATCGAACTCGTCGCGGCCCTCGTGCAGCACGTCGGCAGCCATGCGAACGGTGGTCAGCGGTGTCCGCAGTTCATGCGAGACGTCGGAGACGAATCGGCGTTGCACCCGCGAGAGATCCTCGAGTTGGCCGATCTTGACCTCGAGGCTCGCCGCCATGTCATTGAACGAGCGGGCCAGGCGTGCGAGGTCGTCTTCACCGCGCACCTTCATCCGCTCAGACAGGTGACCAGCGGAGAACTCCTCGGCGATCGAGACTGCGTAGCGCACCGGATCGACGACCTGCCTGGTGACGAACCACGAAATCCAACTGAGCAGCAGCACCAAGACCAACCCGGCAAACAGGAGCGTGCGACGAACCAGATCAAGCGTCTGCTGCTCCTGAACCAACGGGAATAGGTAGTACAGCTCGGCGGTACCCAAACTGGGAACGATCAACGGTGCGCCAACGGCAAACCCAGGAACCGGGGGCTGGCCGTCGCTGTAGACGATTTCGGTGAAGGTCGATGCCTGGACGCCGTCGACCTGGACGGCGTCGCGCAGCTCAGCGGGAACGCTTGCCTCGGTGACCGTGCTGGACCCACGTTGCAGCAGTGACGCCGAAGAACTGAGCAGCAGGACGTCGTAGAGCCGGGGTGTTCCTTGGCCTCCCGGAGCCAGCTCGACGGCCACCTGCTGCACAAGGTTCTGGTTCTTTTCCGGGTTGTCCTCCCCGGATGCGGCGATCAGCGCCTGCGCCTGGTTGATCCCGGCCTGCGCCTCCACCAGGGATGCGCGCTGCTTGGCGTCCAGCAGACCCGACGTGATGCGCCCGATCAGTATCTGGCCCAGCACCACCACGACCAGGACGGAGAGCGCAAGAGTGGTCGCCACTACCCGCAGGTACAGCGAGGAGCGCCACCGAGTGCTGACCCGGCTCGCCGCGCCACCGAAGGGCATGCGCACCATGGCATCAGGCCGAAGTCATCAGGCTGGCCCGGCCTTGTAGCCAACGCCACGGACGGTCACCACGATCTGCGGGTGTTCGGGGTCAGCCTCGATCTTTGATCGGAGCCGCTGGACGTGCACATTCACCAAACGAGTGTCGGCAGCGTGCCGGTAACCCCAGACCTGCTCAAGCAGCGTCTCGCGTGTGAAGACCTGCCACGGCTTGCGCGCAAGCGCGACGAGCAGGTCGAACTCAAGCGGCGTCAGGGCGATCATCTCGTCGTTACGCTTGACGGTGTGCCCCGGGACGTCGATCGTCAGATCAGCGATCTCGAGCGACTCGGGGTGGCCCTCGTCAGTGCGACGCATCCGGGCCCGCACCCGGGCCACTAACTCCTTCGGCTTGAAGGGCTTGACCACGTAGTCGTCGGCTCCACTCTCCAGCCCGAGAACGACATCGACCGTGTCGCCCTTCGCCGTGAGCATGACGATAGGGATTCCGGACTCAGCGCGGATCTCACGGCAGATCTCGATGCCGTCCTTGCCCGGCAGCATGAGATCGAGCAGCACGAGGTCGGGGTTGAACTCGCGGAACGCCGCAACGGCCCGCTCACCGTCCCCGCACAGGTGAGGCTCAAAGCCCTCGCCGCGCAGCACGATTCCGAGCATCTCCGACAGTGCAGAGTCGTCATCGACGACCAGGATGCGTCCCTTCATACCGCCATCGTCGCACCTACCGTGGCGATCTGACACCACCGAGTCCCCGCGTGGCACGATGTGCGCTGGCGAATGGACTTCACTGCTGGACCACACCTGGGGGACGCATGACCGACGTACCAGGCTCACCACCACCACCTGAGCCACCGGATCAACCTGGGCAGCCACCCTGGTCGCCGACGCCCGAGTCCGTTGCTCCACCATCCCCACCCGATGCCGCGCTAGCTGGCCAGCCGTCGATGGGCGCCTGGGGTCCACCGCCCGCCGCCCCGAAACCAGGTGTCATCCCGCTTCGCCCCCTGGGCATTCCCGAGCTCCTCGACGGCGCGGTCACAGCGATTCGGCGCTATCCGAAGGCCACCCTGGTCCCCTCGTTCATCGTCGCACTGGCCCTCGGTGCCATCACTTTTCTCACCTCACTCGTCAGCCTCACGATGTACCGGGGAATCGGCGACCTCGACCCGAACACCGCCACCGGCTCGGACCTGGCTGGGATCTTCGGACCGACGGTCGTGGTCGGACTTGTGAGCTTCCTGGTCCAGATCATCGCCACGATCCTGCTCACCGGCGTGATCACCGCAGTCATCGGGAAGGCTGTTCTCGGACAACCGATGACCCCAGGACAGGCGTGGGAGGTGGTCCGGCCCAGGGCCTGGCGGCTCTTGGGGCTCGGCCTGCTGGTCGGGCTCATCGTCGGTCTGGGCTGGTGCTTCTGCGTCATTCCCGGTGTTGTGCTCGCGGTGTACCTGTCGTTGTCGGCGGCCATCCTGGTGCTGGAACGGTCGACGGTCACCGAATCGATGGGCCGCTCGTGGCGCCTGGTTCGTGGCGCGTTCTGGCGGACGCTCGGCGCTGTCGCCCTGCTGGTCGTCATCTACTTCGTGATCAACCTCGCCATCGGCGTGCCGTTCTCGATTCCCGAGATCGTCATGCCATCGGTCGACTCCGCGACTCTGGAAGTCGACGAGACCCAATTTGTGATCAACCAGGTACTGGCGACCATCGGCAGCGTCATCGTCGGCACCATCACCTTGCCCTTCATGGCCGCCGGTCTATCGCTGATTTACATCGACCGGCGGATGCGGACCGAGGGGCTTGACATCACCCTGGTCAGGCAGTCGCAGGGCCGGTGATCGAAGTGTCCACCCGCACGGACGCTCTGGGGATCATCCGGTGGGACGTCCCGATCGACATCGGACGTGACGGCGCTCGTGAGCTCGCAGAGCGCGAGCTGATCGACCCGGTCTACGCCAGCGCGGAGCCACCGTGGTGGCAGCGCGCCAGCAGCTGGGCGTGGGAGCAGCTCACCGAGCTGCTCGGCTTTCTCGGCGGCGCTGCCAACAACGCGCTGTGGCTGATCGTTGTTGGCGTCCTCATCGCGCTGATCGCATTCGCCGTCATGCGTCGCACAGGAGGCGTGCAGCGACGCCGCCGCAGCGCCGTTGAGGTCTTTGCCGACCGCACACTGAGCGCCCCGGAGCACCGCAGATTGGCCGAGGACGCCGCGCGAGACGGCGATTGGGCAGCGGCGGTCCGCGAAGGATTCCGGGCGATCGTTCGTCAGCTTGAGGAGCGCGGCGCCATCGACCCTCATCCGGGGCGCACCGCTGACGAGGCCGTACGCGACGCTGGAACGGTATTTGCTGCGCTCCGCGACGACCTCGAAGCCGCCGCCCGACACTTTGACGAGGTGGCGTACGGCGACCGCCCTGGCACATCGCAGGCATACGCGCAGATCTCCACCCTCGACCGCGCGCTCAGCCACTCGGCGATGGTTGGCGCTTGATGAAGACGGCATGGCGGTGGGTGGCGGCTGGCGCAGCAGCGCTGGTTGCCCTTGGCCTGGTGAGCGCCCTGCTGGCCCCGACACTCGGCCGGACAGCCCTCGACCCGGACGCCGCAACCCCGGGCGGAACCCGCGCGCTCGCCGAGCTGCTCCGCGTCCAGGGAGTCACAGTCGAGCGGACGACCGACGTCGAGCGAGCCATGTCCACCGGCTCGTCGACCACCTTGGTAGTTGCCTACCCCGAGCTCTTGCCCAAGGAAGATGTCCAGCGGCTGGAGCAGCTCACCTCGAACGTGATCGTGCTCGGACCTGTGGCGGCTCGCTCCGGATACCTCGGTGTCCTTCCCTCTGCGGAAGCCGATGTCGAGGTGCGGCAGCCGGAGTGTGACCTGGCGGCTGCCGTCCAATCCGGCGACGCTCGGACGGGTGGTTTCGCATTCACGGCGACGCCGGCTGCTGACGCTGATGGCCCGCTCGGCGGAGCCACCGAATGCTTCCCCGCAGGGGACGGACCTAGCATCGTGCAGCGCGGAACATCCAGCGGCGCGCAGCACACCATCGTCGGATCAGCCGCGTTCATGACGAACGAGTGGCTCGCCGAAGCCGGCAACGCGGCACTTGCGCTGAACCTGACCGGGCAGAAACCGACACTGGTCTGGTGGCTACCCACCCCGCGATAC
>JAJAYM010000091.1 GCA_027117675.1 Actinomycetes bacterium
GAGATGAAGCTCCGCCCGAAGATCGACCCGCACGACTACGAGACCAAAAAGGGTCACGTGGCGCGCTTCCTGAAGGCGGGCGACAAGGTCAAGATCACGATCATGTTCCGCGGACGCGAGCAGAGTCGCCCAGAGCTCGGTTTCCGCTTGCTGCAAAAGCTCGCGGAGGACGTTTCCGAGATCGGTTTCGTTGAGTCGTCACCGAAACAAGATGGCCGCAACATGGTGATGGTCTTGGGCCCGACCCGCAGGAAGGCTGACGTGATGGCCGAGCAGCGTGCCGAGCGTGAGACACGCAAGAGCGAAGCCGACAACAATCGCCAAATCCCGGCAGCGGTCACGACCGGTGAGGGTGACGACACCATCGAAGCCGCAGAGAACAACGAAACCTAAGACCAGGCCACCGCCAGCACACGCCGCCGGTGCCCCACATGAGTACCGACGAACACCACCAGGAGAGATGAAGACATGCCGAAGATGAAGACGCACAGCGGCACCAAGAAGCGCATCCGGGTCACCGGAAGCGGGAAGCTGATGCGGCAGCGGGCCAACCGTCGTCACCTCTTGGAGTACAAGTCGAGCCGCCGAACCCGGCGCCTTGCTAACGACGTCGAGCTGTCCAAGGCAGACACCAAGAAGGTCAAGAAGCTGCTCGGTCGCTGAGCTGTCTACACCTGAGCTGTTCACACCCGAGACGCCCACCGACCCGACCCCGACCCCGCAGGAGATTCCCCATGGCACGCGTCAAGCGCGCAGTCAACGCCCAGAAGAAGCGTCGTACCACCCTTGCCCGCGCTGAGGGTTACCGCGGACAGCGGTCGCGCCTCTACCGCAAGGCCAAAGAGCAAGTCACCCACTCCCTTGGCTACTCCTACCGTGACCGTAAGGCACGCAAGGGTGACTTTCGCCGACTCTGGATCCAGCGCATCAACGCTGCGTCGCGCCAGCACGGTCTCACCTACAACCGCTTCGTGCAGGGCCTGAAAGCAGCTGGCCTGGAGGTCGACCGCCGGATGCTGGCCGACCTCGCAGTCAACGACCCGAAGGCGTTTGCGTCGCTCGTCGAGACCGCGAAGGCTGCGTTGCCTGCTGACCGCAACGCGCCGGCGGCCTGATCGCTGTCGTGTGGGCCGATTCGGACCCCGAGAATCACCGACGTGGCGAGCACTGAGCTCACCGACCCGGGCAGCGCGCGGGTTCGGCGGCTCCAGCGGCTCGCCCGTCGTGCGTTCCGGGCCGACGAGCGTCGCTTTCTGGCTGAAGGCGCTCAGGTTGTGCGGGAAGCATTGCTCGCTGCGCGCGAAGGCAAAGCCGTGGTCGTTGAGCTACTGGCCACCCCAGACGCGGCTTCGCGTCACGCTGACCTATTAGCAGCCGCCGAGTCGACCAATGTCCCCGTCACCGTCGCCACCCCGGCAGTGCTGGACAAAGTGTCAGAGACCGTGACGCCGCAGGGTCTCATCGCTGTCGTCGGCTTCGTCGATGTTTCACTAGGCGAACTTGTTGCGGGGCGCCCGCGGTTGGTCGCAGTGTTGGCCGACGTGCGCGACCCGGGTAACGCCGGCTCAGTCATCCGTGCCGCCGACGCCGCTGGTGCGGACGGTGTGGTCTTCGCTGGAGACTCAGTCGACCCCTACAACGGCAAGGCGGTGCGAGCCTCCGTTGGTGGACTCTTCCATCTGCCTCTCGTGGTGGCAGTCACCGTCGAAAGCGCAGTTGCGGCCCTCCGGGATGCAGGGCTTTCGGTGCTGGTGGCCGATGGCTCGGGGTCGCGCGACCTCGACACCACCGACGCCCTCGAGCAACCGACTGTGTGGGTGTTCGGCAACGAGGCATGGGGCGTCCCCGACGACGTCGTTGAGGCAGCGGACGCGGCTGTCCGCATCCCGATCTACGGCCGCGCCGAGAGCCTCAACCTCGCAACTGCGGCGACCCTTTGTCTCTACGCGAGCGCACGCGCCCAGCGAGACAGCCGCTAGGGGTCGCGGGCGGCTTCGCCGAAGCGCTGCCCGTTGGGGCCGGTCACCGCAATCGAGGCGTTGGCGTCGACGCGTCCAGTCCCCCCGCCACATACCACCTGCCAACCGCCCTCGTGGACGAGCCGGTGGTGGTAGCGGCACAGGAGCAGCGCGTTGGTGAGGTCTGTCGTGCCGCCGTGCGACCACGGGACGACATGGTGCGCATCGGTGAATCGCGGCGGTCGCGTGCACCCAGGGAAGCGACAGCCACCGTCGCGAACAGCGAGCGCGCGGCGTTGCGCGGGGGAGAAGAGACGCTGGCTGCGGCCGAGATCTAGGGGGACACCGTCGGGGCCGAAGACAAGGCGCGCCACGGAAGCGTCGCACCCCAGCCTCTGAGCGGCAGTGTCGGTGAGGGGAAGGCCCTCGCGCGGCGACTGCCCCAGCAGGGCGACGCTTGTCAGAGTTGCGGAGTGCCCAGCGCGTGGGTTCGAGCCGGGCACTCCGGCCCCCCACGGCACAAGCACCTGCAGCTGCACCGGTTGGCCAGACATCGTCGCGGCCGAGTCGGAGTCCATCGCCGAGCGCGCGATGTCGACGAACCCGTCCGCGCGCCGCTGCGCTGCCGTGCGCAGGTCGTGATCGCCAGCCGGGACGAGGAACGGTGCGAGGGCCGCATCTACCGCAGCAGCACCCTCCGGGTCGAGAAGTCCGTCGATACTCACCATTCCGTCGAGCAGCGGGGCGAGCTGGAGGTAGCGCCGTTCGAATTGCTTCTGGCAGTCGCGGAGTGCGCCGTCAGGGTCAACGGCGTACTGGAGTGCTCGGCCGGCGGTGCGGAGTCGGCCGACGTCGACAAGGGGCGCCAGGTCGCCGAGAAGTTTGGCGGCCTCGGGAGTGGCTTCCGGTGGCAGGCGGCGAATGGAGCGCTCGATGGCGGCCAGATGCCCAGTGGTCACCCTGCCCGCAATCAGATCTTCGAGTGATGCGCCCAGAACGTCGCGGGAGGCACGAGCAACTTTGACGTGGCTACTTGCCTCTCCTGGCGCGAGGTGCAAGGCACCTTGAAGCCAGGAAGCGGTGCTGCGGGCGCCGTGAAGAAGTTCGGCGTCGCCGTGTGCGTCGACCTCGGAGAGGGCTTGCAGGTAGACCGCCTCAGCGGCCTCGACGAGCTGACGCAGACCAGCGACCCAGGCGACTCGCTCTTCGGCGTTGGTGTTCGACGGCCGGTCTCGCCAACCGCGCACTTCACCCAGCACCGCAGCAAGCGGCTCGGGGATAGCGTCTGGTTAAAACACAGCACCGCCAGAGAAGAGTTGGACAAGACTCGAAGCGGGGACTCATTGGCTCAACAACTGCTATCTCTGGGGGTTCTAGGCTTGCGTATGCTTCGAACGTATGTTCGATTCTAGATCAGAAAGGCCATGCTCGCAACCCCCGTGCGGCGGCACCCCGCGACGGCCTGGGGCTGGGACAATCCGGCCATGTCCAGCCGACCCGCCTCGTCACGTGTAGACCGTGACATGAGCCGCTACGACGAGGCGCCAGACGCCATCGTCGTCGTCGGCTCAGATGGTCTGGTCGAGTCCTGCAACACCGCGGCCCAACGAATTCTCGGCGTCCCGCGCACCGACCTGATCGGAATACCGCTGGCCGATGCACTTCCGCTGGCCGATGCCGCCGGCCGCGATTGGTGGCAGGTCACCAATCCGTTTGGCGGCCTCTCGACCCGGAGTCGACAGGTGGAGCGGGTCCTTCAACTGCCGGACGGTCGGTATGTGC
>JAJAYM010000092.1 GCA_027117675.1 Actinomycetes bacterium
GCCCCAGCAGTAGCGGCCCGACCACCACCGTCGCGTACGGAGTCCACGCGGACACCTGTACGGCGAAGCCAGCGATCAAGATCCCTGCCAGTCCGAAGACCGCGACAAATCCAGCGGTAACGGCGACGCCGACAACCAAGGCGCGCAGAACCGACGACGTCGAACGAGCGCCGGCTTGGTCGCCGAGAAAGAGGACGAGGTATGCGGGGAGAAGCGCGAACCCGCACGGGTTGAATGCCGCCACCATTCCTGCAGTAAGCGCGACGAGCAGGGTGCTGAGATCCACCCCTGCACAGTAAGTGTCGCCGGCGACTACATGCGAGCCCAAGGGGCCATCTGCACTGAGAAGTCACCACGTCGTAAGAACTCTCCAGCCGACTCATCGTCGTCGGATGGGCGCTGCCGTCACCCGCCGCTAGTCAGCCGACCGCGACGAACACGTGTGAGGCCATCGTGTTGTTCAACTCGGCATACTCCATCCCGCTGCCCACCATCACGCCATCGTCGGTGCGGCGAACCTTGACGACCTGACCGGGAAGGACGCCAGCCCGGTTCAATGAGGCCATCAGATCGTGATCATCTTGGATGGGCTCACCGATTCGGCGCACCGTGACGCGTCGAGAGTCGGTCTGCGCGACAGTGTCCAGCCCTTCCAACGGTCCGGTGTCCGTCACTCGCGCCTCACCGAGTTCGTCGAGTCCTGGGATTGGGTTACCGAACGGGGAGTGCGTCGGCTGGTTGAGCAGCTCCAGGATGCGACGCTCCACGGTCTCGCTCATGACGTGTTCCCACCGACACGCCTCGGCATGGACGTCTTCCCATGGCAGCCCGATCACCTCAACGAGGAGACACTCAGCGAGCCGGTGCTTACGCATGACCCGCATCGCCATGTCACGTCCCCGGGCAGACAGCTCGAGGTGACGGTCACCTTCGACGGTCAATAGCTCGTCACGCGCCATCCTGGCAACCGTCTGACTTACCGTCGGCCCGGACTGCTGCAGGCGCTCGGCAATGCGGGCTCGCAGCGGGACAATGCCCTCCTCCTCCAGCTCAAAAATGGTGCGGAGGTACATCTCGGTGGTATCGATGAGATCGGTCACGGGCTCATCATCCCTGCCTATGCACGGTTCGGCCACCCACCACGGTCCTCAGCACCGTAGCGTCGAGCAGCCGATCGGGATCCGATTCGATGACATCGGGGTCCACAACGATGAAGTCCGCGTGCCGACCTGGAGCAATCGAGCCCAGTCGATCCTCGGCGAAGCACGACCAGGCTGCGTTCGCGGTGGCGTACCGGATCGCGTCCTGCAGTGGCAGCGCATTGCTCGGTTCAGTCGGCGGCAACGATGGATCCAACGCTGAGCGCCGCGTCGTGGCGATGAAGAGGTTCGGCAGCGGAGCGTAGGGAGCCGTTGGCGCGTCGGTGCCCAAGACCAACCGGGCCCCGGACGCCACCAGAGCTGCGGCCGGAAATCCCCCAGGCGAGCGCTCGGGTCCGAGCATGTCTCGCCAGTTGGCCTGAATCGCTGGGTCGGCATGCACCGGCTGCATGGACGCGGTGACTCCCAGGGCCGCAAAGCGCGCGATGTCCGCCGGGTCGCAGTACTCAATGTGCTCGATCCGGTGCCGCCGCTCAACGGCTCCGTCCGACCCTGCGAGCGGCCCCCCAGCGAGCGGTCCCCCAGCGAGCGGCCCCCCAGCGGGGCCACTTCCGTTCTCGCGGTACGCGTTCTCGATGGCGTCGAGCGCGGTACGAACGGCGGCGTCCCCAATCGCGTGCAGCGCCACTTGCAGACCCGCTTTGTCGGCAGCTGCCACGACCGGTGCGAGGGCCTCGTAGTCCCAGATCGGATCGGGCATCGCACCCGTGGTGTACGGCTCACTGACATGAGCGGTACAGCCGTCGATCACGCCGTCGACGATGAACTTGACGCCGGTGACGCGGAATTGGTCGGAGACGTGCATCCGGGCGAGCTGCGCCGCCTCAGCGACCTGGGCCAGATGTTGCGGCAACGCACCCTCTCGCGACATCAGCCAGTGCGCTACGACGCGGAGTCCGAGTACGCCATCGCGCTCTGCCTCAGTGATTGTCTCAAGCGCGGACTGTCCCAGCCCCATGTCGATTACCGTGGTGATGCCTGACGCGGTAAGCGCCTCGACAGCGGACGCCAGATGCGCCTGATGTTGCTCGGTGCTCGTGATCCGGTCGATGTGCGCCCAAGCGAACCGCTCGGCCGCTGTCTCTTCAAGGAACCCAGTGGCTTTGCCATCGGCGTCCCTAGCAATGCGGCCACCTGCGGGGTCCGTCGTCGAGTCGGTGATTCCCAACTCCTCGAGGGCCGCGGTGTTAACCCATGCCGAGTGGTAGTCATTCGCGTCCAGCAGTACGGGTCGGTCGGACACAACGGCGTCGATCATCGCCGCGGTGGGCTCTCGTCCAGGGATGGCGTCGAAAAGCCAGCTCTTGCCCACCACCCAGCGATTCGGACGAGTGGCGGCCGCATGGTCGCGCACCAAGGCCTGGATCTCTTTCAACGACTTCGCCCGCACAAGGTCGACGCGTTGCAACGCCTCGCCCGTGCCCATCAGGTGCAAGTGTGCGTCGATGATCCCGGGAAGTACCAGGTTCCCCTCAAGATCGACCTCCTCGACGACGGCGTCCCCCTCGATCTGCTCGGCTAGCTCCGCGGCCACTCGGGCGGCTGCAGCCTGAACTTCTTCGAGGGATCCGGTGGCGAGAAATCGGCCGTCGTGCACGGCGATCGCCGCCACCCACGGCCGGTCGGGGTCGGCGGTGAACGCCTTGACGTTGCGGTAGACGACGGGGGAATCGGCGGCGAGTTCAGTCACGGGTGCATCCTGCCCCACCCGCCCCTTCCCCCTCGACCTCCCCGAGCAGATTTCCCTCCGGCCCCCTAGCGTCGAGCCGTGACTTCTTCTCGGGCTCCTTCTCGGGCGGTGATGTGGTTTCGTCGTGACCTGCGGCTCGCCGACCACCCTGCGCTCTACGCAGCTGCCGCCGGCTCGGACGAGGTGTTGCCACTCTTCGTCGTCGATCCTCACCTGTGGGGACCAGCCGGCGTCCCTCGGCGTCAGTACCTGGCGAACTCATTGCGCATGCTGGACGCCGACATGGGCGGCGCTCTGACATTACGCCGAGGCAATCCGGTCGACATCGTGGCGGCGGTGGCCCAGGAGACCGGCGCGTCCACGGTCCACATCTCTGCTGACTTCGGCCCCTACGGCGCCGCGCGCGACGTGGCGGTGGAGCGTGCCCTGGCTGCGATCGGTGTCGAGTTGGTGCGCACCGGCTCGCCCTATGCGGTCGCCCCCGGGCGCGTCCGAAAGGGTGACGGCACGCCGTATCGGGTGTACTCACCGTTCTACCGGGCCTGGCTGGGCCACGGGTGGCGCGGCCCAGCAGCGCCGCCGGACACCATCTCCTGGGCGTCCGACGTCGCAAGTGAGCAGCTGTCGACACTGGGACAGGAACAACTTGGGTCGAACGCCATCGACACTGGCCCTGCTGGCCCCCCTGCTGGCGAAGCCGCAGCATTGGCTCGTTGGCGGCACTTCCACGACGCTGCGCTCGACAACTACGCGAACGACCGCAACCGCCC
>JAJAYM010000093.1 GCA_027117675.1 Actinomycetes bacterium
AGACCGTGGTGGTCGGAACCGACTTGATCACCGGCCTCGGCGATCTGCTGATCCACACCCTGCGCTGATCCATACCCTGCGCTGATCCAACGCGGCGGTGGGCCTACGACGTCGGACAGCGCGGCAACTCACCGTCGCCTTCGAGGGCCAGCACGGCCTCGCTCAACGTGCGGACCGCAATGACGTCGAGGCCGTCAGGCTCGCTGCCCACCACCTCGGCGCAGTTCGACCGTGGTGCCAAGAAGACCGTTGCACCGTCATCGCGAGCGCCGAACATCTTCTGGACGATGCCGCCGATCGGTCCGACTTTGCCCTCGGGCGTAATGGTTCCCGTTCCAGCGATGGCCCGGCCCGCCGCTAGCTGCTCGGGTGTCAACGTGTCGACGATGGCGAGGCTGAAGATGAGCCCGGCGCTGGGGCCGCCGACGTTGTCGAGGCTCAGGTCAACCTCAACGGGGCTGGTGAACCCCAATCCGAGGATTAGGCCGAGGTAGGCCCGCTCAGGATCGTCGGGGTTGGCCTCAGTTGCGACACTTTCGAGGACCACTTCGTCGTCGCGCCGCACCTGCACCGCGATGTCGTCACCGGGCGCCACATCACCCATGACGCGTTTGACGCTGCGGTAGTCGGGCACGGGCGTCCCATTGATCTCGATCAGCACGTCGCCGGAGACCAGCGCGCCATCTGCCGGTGCACCGACTTGGACTTCGTCGATGACGACCTCATACGTCACCGGCTCGCCGACGTAGTTCAACGCAGCGGCCACCGCACTTTGCTCTGATTCGGCCATCTGCGCGGCACCTTGCCGTTGGAACGTGCCACCCGGGTCATCGCCGTCGAAGGCGTCCGGTGGAAAGAGCAAGTCGCGCGGGACGACATCGACAGCCGGATCGATCCAGCCGCGGAGGGCCTGCGAAAGCGTCAGCCGACTGCCAGGCGCCCCTGTCTCAAAAACGGTGGTGATACCAAGGGACCCATCGGTGGGATAGGTGGTGGCCCCGTCAACGCTCACCACAGGACTGCCCTGGTTCTCTCCCAGCGCGTTGTAGACCGGCCCCGGCGAAAGCTGAACGTAAGGCACCGGACGGGAGAGGGTCACACCCATCGTCACAACGAGGGCGATGAACGTCAGGATGAGGGCGGTCGTGCGCGCCCGGCGCGTCACGAGATCAGACCGAGCGACGGTTCTGCGGGGTGACCTGAGTGCCTTGGCCGGTAGCCTTGCTGACCTCCGGTGACCTGACCTCCGGTGACCTGACCTCCGGTGACCTGACCTCCGGTGACGGGGTGGGCGGACTCAGCGCCTCGGTGAAGCGGCGGTGCGCAGCCAGTGACTGGTGCGGGTCGACCGGACGCCGAGGGCGCGCGCGCCAGCTGACCCAGACGACGGCGAGCAGGGTGGCGACGATGGGGATCAACCACCACGCCATCGCTTCCACGGTCTTCGCCTCTCGTCACGGTGGTCGGTACCGGGGCCATGCTACGGCAGCCCCACCCACTCCTCAGAACCGTCGGCGAACGTCTGGTGTTTCCAGATGGGAACCTGCGCCTTCAGGTCGTCAATTAGCCGGCGGGCCGCCACGAACGCCTCGTCGCGGTGAGCGGCCGCTGCCGCCACGACCACCGCGAGATCGCCGATCTGCAGCGAGCCGGTGCGGTGCTGCGCCGCCAGCCGAACACCGGGATGAGCCTTCGCGACCTCGCCCACCACCCGCTCTAGCTCGCCGTCCGCGCTCGGGTGTGCGGAGTACTCAAGAGCCTGCACCGCCTGTGCAACACCTCCAGCATGGTCATGATCGCGAACTGCTCCGACGAAGACGACGACGCCGCCCGCGCCAGCGTGGGCGACAGCCGCCAGTGCGGCGTCCACCGACAGGGGCGTATCGACAATGGCCACGGCTGGCTGCATGGGTCGAATCTACCGGCAGCGGGCCCTGCGTTACGCCGGGAGCGATCTGGGGGCGCTGCGGCGTGCTGCGGCGGTTACGGTAACTGGGTGAACGACACCCCGTTCGGATTCGGGTTGCCCGATCCCGACGATCCTGACAAACGTTCGGAAACGCCCGCTGATCCCTTCAGTGCGATGTTCGGAGGTGCGGGAGCGGCCGACCTCGGTGCTGCACTCCAGCGATTTGGCCAGCTGCTGTCGACTTCGTCCGGACCGGTCCACTGGCAGCTGGCCCATGACACCGCCCGCCAGCTCGTCGCGGCCGACGGTGACCCGTCGGTTTCAACAGTCGACCGGGCCGCCGTAACCGAAGCAGTCGAGATCGCCGAAGTCTGGCTCGACGACGCGACGACGCTGCCGTCGGTCGGCGTCACCGCGCTGGCCTGGAGCCGCTCGGAGTGGATCGAGCAGACGTTACCCACCTGGAAGTCACTCGTGCTGCCCCTGGCCGAGCGGATGGCGGAGGCCTCGGCCGAAGCTTTGCCAGGACAGATGCCCGACGAGATGCGCGCGATGGCCGCGCCGATCATGGGCATGATGGGCCAGATGTCTGGCGTGATGTTCGGCGGGCAAGTCGGTCAGGGGCTTGGTGCGCTCGCCCAAGAGGTGCTGACCTCCACCGACATCGGCCTGCCGCTCGGCCCCACCGGAGTCGCCGCACTGGTGCCGAGGAACGTCACCGAGTTCGGCGGTGGACTCGGCGTCCCCGAGGATCAGCTGCGCATCTATCTCGCCCTGCGAGAGTGTGCACACATCCGGCTCTTCCGGCACGCCTCGTGGCTGACCTCGCGGATCGAGGCCGCGGTCGCTGACTACGCCCGGGGTATCTCCGTCGACGTCGCCGGGTTCGAGCAAGCCATCGGCGGAATCGATCCAGCACGGCCCGAGGCCATGGCCGAGCTGATGTCGTCTGGCGTCTTCGAGCCGCCGACCACCACCGAACAACAAGCCGCGCTCGACCGCCTGGAACATCTCTTGGCACTGGTCGAGGGGTGGGTTGACGAGGTCACCAGCATCGCGGCCGACACTCGGCTGCCCGCAGCGGGGGCGCTGCGCGAAACCATGAGGCGCCGCCGCGCGTCAGGCGGACCGGCTGAACACACCTTCGAGACGCTCGTCGGGCTCAACCTTCGGCCGCGCCGTCTGCGTGAGGCGTCAGCGCTCTGGCGGGCGCTGGCCGACCAACGTTCGATGGCAGAGCGCGACGACTTTTGGGCGCACCCTGATCTGCTCCCCGATGCGGCGGCGCTCGACGACCCAACGGGATTCGCTGCGAAGTCCTCGTCCTCCGACTGGGACATCAGCACCCTCACCGATACCGACCCTCCAGACGAGCAACCACCAAATCAAGCATGACCCTGTCCGTCTCAGCGGTCGACGAACTCAACGACTGGCAGCCGCCGACAGCGTCTCAGTCGGCGCTACGCAGCGACTTCATCGCTCACCTCAGCGCGCATGAGCGGGGGTGGGAGCGCAGTTGCCGGCCAGACCACCTGACCGCGTCAGCACTCGTGCTCGACAGCGATGGTGACCGCGCGCTGCTCTGCCTGCACCGAAAGGTCGGATTGTGGCTGCAGTTTGGTGGTCACATCGAAGACGACGACAAGTCTGTCGCCGACGCTGCCCTGCGCGAGGCCACTGAGGAATCGGGAATCCTCGGGCTCACCTTGGTCGGTTCGGCGCCCCTGCGCTTGGACCGGCACGCGGCTCCCTGCGACGACGCTGCGCGGCACCACCTCGACGTGCAGTTTCTGGCCGTCGCACCCCGGGAAGTCGAACCCATCGTCAGCAGCGAGTCGCTCGACGTGCGATGGTTCCCGGTCGATGCGCTCCCCGACCAGACCGATGACGCGGTGCGCCGTCTGGTCGCCGACGCTGTAGCGGCCAACGGGTGCACGCTGCGTCAGGCTGAGACACCCGAGCGCTGAAGGGCCAACGACCACCCGTCAAGGAAGCCGCGCGCACGTTCTACCTCGGGGTAGCCGTCGAGCAGCGCCCAGAAGGCTGGGCCATGTGATGGCTGCAGTAGATGCGCAAGCTCATGAAGCAAGACGTAGTCGACTACCCACTCGGGCATCCCCTGCAGACGGTCCGAGAGCCGGATCGAAGCATCCTGGATGGTGCAGGAGCCCCAGCGTGAGCGCTGGTTCGACACCCACTTGACACTGCGCGGACGCGCCCGGCCGTCGAGATAGCGCGACGACAGCCGCTGCGCCCGTACCCACAGCTCGTCATCGGATGGCTTGCTGCGCTGCTCTTGGGCCTCGAGTCGCTCCAGCATCGTCGCCACCCACTGCCGCTCCTCAGCGGCCGTCATCCGCGCCGGTAGGAGCACAATCGTGCGCTCACCCTCGCGATAGGCCGACACCGTGCGTCGGCGTCGCGAACTACGCCGAACTTCGACGTTCGGAGGGCCGTCAGCGGCCGCTGATGAGGTCATGGCGCCACCGTAGACGGCGTGTCCCACAAAGTTTTTTTCGTCCACACCCTTGAAGTGACATCACTGCAGGTCACCGCCCTCTCCGACGGAGAAACTCGTGGCCATCCCCAGCCTGTTCCCTGCCTTTCCACAGCAACACGCCGCGGTGTCCCCAGGACATCCCCAGGTCGGTCCACAGGCCAGGTCACCCAGACGTTGACGTGCGTACACCTGGGGTTCTACGTTCTCCCGCGTCGAAGCCCTCGGGATAACGGGTGCGGCGCTCGCAAGGGGAAGGCGAGCGACGCATCACGCGACCCGGGGGCTTCGTGCTCGGCTGAGCCTTCGATGCCTGTGGATAACCTGTGGGCAAGCCACGCCGCGCCGTTCCGGTCCGCTGGCGGCGTCCTGACGTAGAGTGCCACCCATCGGCCACGGCCTCCGTGGCCACGGAGCGGACCAGCCGCTCTGAACCTGAGCAGGAGGACTCCACGATGGCCGAGAGCTACACCGGTGACGCCTACTGCGTGAAGTGCAAGGAAAAGCGCGATTTCACCGGCGAGGTGCATGAGACCAACGGCCGGCGGATGGCC
>JAJAYM010000094.1 GCA_027117675.1 Actinomycetes bacterium
CACTTGACCGGTCGATGATCCCACTGGGTTCGTGCACGATGAAGCTCAACGCCACCACAGAAATGGAGGCAGTGACCTGGCCCGAGTTTGCCAACATCCATCCGTTTGCCCCTCTTGAGCAAGCGCAGGGGTATTTGGAGCTGATCGACCAGTTGGAAGAGTGGCTCATCGCTATCACGGGCTATGACGCAGTGTCATTGCAACCGAACGCGGGAAGCCAAGGTGAGTTCTCCGGGTTGTTGGCCATCCGGGCCTACCACGACTCGCGCGGCGACGAGGAGCGGACGATCTGCCTCGTTCCGGCGTCCGCCCACGGCACCAACGCCGCCAGTGCGGTAATGGCAGGGATGAAAGTCGTCGTCGTGAGCAGCGGTGAGGACGGCAGCCTCGACATGGCCGACCTCACCGCCAAGATCGACCAGCACAGCGCCCAACTCGCTGCGCTGATGATCACTTACCCGTCCACCCACGGTGTCTTCGAATCTGAGGTTCGCGATGTCTGCGCCGTGATCCACGATGCGGGTGGCCAGGTGTACGTCGACGGAGCGAACCTCAACGCACTCGTGGGTCTCGCCCAACCGGGCCGGTTCGGCGCCGATGTCTCGCACTTGAACTTGCACAAGACGTTCTGCATCCCGCACGGAGGTGGCGGGCCGGGTGTCGGTCCGGTCGCGGTTCGGTCGCACCTGACGCCGTTCCTTCCCAACCATCCGATGGTGGAAGAGGCCGGACCGACCAGCGGTGTCGGCCCGGTGTCGGCCGCGCCTTGGGGATCGGCTGGCGTCTTGCCCATCTCGTGGGCCTACGTCCGGCTGATGGGTCCGGAGGGACTCACCCAGGCGACGAAGTCGGCGGTACTCTCGGCCAACTACATCGCGCACCGACTCGCGCCCTACTACCCGGTGCTCTACACCGGCGACACCGGCCTGGTCGCGCACGAATGCATCCTCGACTTACGCGAAATCACCAAACAGACCGGAGTCACCGTCGACGACGTCGCCAAGCGGCTCATCGACTACGGATTCCACGCCCCGACGATGTCATTCCCGGTCGCCGGAACGCTGATGGTCGAACCGACCGAGAGTGAGGGGCTCGGTGAGATCGATCGGTTCATCGACGCGATGATTGCCATCCATGCGGAGATCGATCGAGTGGCCGCGGGGGAGTGGACCGTGGAGGCGAGCCCGTTGCGGGGCGCTCCGCACACCGCGGCTGCGATCGCCGGCGAGTGGACGGCCGCTTACTCGCGCGAGCTGGCCGTCTACCCAGTTCAGTCGATCCGCCGCGACAAGTACTGGCCACCGGTTCGGCGCATCGACGGGGCCTACGGAGACCGCAACCTGGTCTGCGCGTGCCCGCCCATCGAGTCGTTCGCCTAGGCCCGCTCGGTCTCGGAATCCGGCGCTGGCCCTCGGGCGCTGGCCCGCTCTCCGCCAGCCTCACGCGCTGGCTCCACCCTCCCCCACGATGACCTGGTGTCGTGGTAATACGGGGGCTGTGGTGGGGGCCGAACGCCACCTCAGCCCCGTTATCGCCACCTCTGACTGCCTGGGGAGGTGAAGTGCCGCCGCCCGGTGCGCCCGTCGCCCCGAGTGGTGTCAGGATGCAGGGGTGCCCGTACTCCTTTCAGCCGCCTCGGCCTTCCCCCTTCATCGCTATCCGCAGGCGCAGATCACCGAGGCCTTCACCGAACTCATGGTGGTCAACGCAGCGGACGCGACTCAGCCGGTCGCGCCTACCGGCGATGACCGGTCCTCGACCTCGTTGCGGAACGCCATTGCCCGCACGCATGCGGCAACAACGGTCGAGTCTCGCCACCTGGCGCTGCCACTGGCCGACTACGAGAAGCTTGACGATTTCGGCGCAGCCAATGACGCCTTTTTGCGCGAAGCGCCACCTCTAGCCGCACGCGCGGTGACGCTAGCGCTTGAACGAGCTGGACTGGTGGCTGACGACGTTGATCTCGTGATATCGACCACGGTCACCGGTGTTGCCGCACCGAGCCTCGATGCCCGTCTGATGCCCCTTCTGGGTCTTCGTTCGGACGTCACGCGCCTGCCGCTGGTCGGGCTTGGCTGCGTGGCCGGTGCTGCTGGCGTCGCGCGAGTGGCCGACTACCTGCGTGGACATCCGGACGACGTGGCGGTCTTGGTGAGCGTCGAGCTCTGCTCACTCACCCTGCAGCGAGAAGACACCTCGATGGCCAACGTTGTGTCATCCGGCCTCTTCGGTGACGGCGCCGCCGCCGTCGTTCTCGTTGGCGACCACCGTGCTGACCGTCTCGGGCGCAGTGGCGTGCGCGTCCGCGACTCGTTGTCGCACTTCTTCCCCGACACCGAACGCGTGATGGGCTGGGATATTGGTTCGTTCGGCATGCGGGTCGTCCTGTCACCCACCGTGCCCGACCTCGTGGCCAACGAGCTGCGGCCCGTCGTCGACGCACTGCTCCTTCGAAATGGCCTAGCGGTCGGCGACGTCAACCACTGGGTGGTGCATCCCGGTGGCCCGAAGGTGCTGACCGCCCTGCAGGACGCGCTCGACGTCGATGCGCGAGCGACCAAACTTACCTGGGATTCGCTACGCGAGGTGGGCAACCTTTCGTCGGCATCGGTACTGCACGTCCTCGAGCTGACGCTCGCGCAGAATCCGGTTGGCACGGGGCATCCGGCAGTACTCCTGGCGATGGGCCCCGGTTTTTGCGCCGAACTCGTCTTGCTGCGGTGGTAGCCATGACCTCGACTGCCTGGTTCATCACACTTATCGCAGCCGTCGGCATCGAGCGGCTCGTCGAGCTTGTCGTCTCTCAACGTCACATCGCATGGGCCAAGGCGCGCGGGGGAGCCGAGGTAGGAGGCGGGCACTACCCGGTCATGGTGTTGCTGCACGTCGGGTTGCTAGTCGGGTCAGTACTCGAGGTGGTACTTCTCAGTCGGTTGTTCTATCCGTGGCTGGGGTGGCCGATGCTCGCTGGGGTGTTGCTGGCTCAGGGTTTGCGATGGTGGTGCATTGCGACTTTGGGGCCCCAGTGGAATACCAAGGTCGTGGTCGTCCCTGGTGCCCAGCGCGTGGCGTCGGGCCCCTACCGTCGGCTGCGACACCCGAACTACGTCGCCGTAGCGATCGAAGGAGTCTGTCTGCCGCTGGTGCACACCGCGTGGATCACAGCGACCGTGTTCACCGTGTGTAACGCCTTACTCCTGCGAACCCGCATCCGGGTCGAGGAGCAGGCCCTTGTGATGCTCAACGCCCCGGCGCGGGGATAGCCACGGTGCGTGCCATCGTCGTTGGGGGAGGGCCGGTCGGCTTATACGCAGCGACGCTCGCTGCCCTCAGCGGAATGGACGTCACGCTGTTTGAAGCTCGAACCGGCGACGGAGACAAGGCGTGCGGTGAGGGGCTGATGCCGCTGGCGGTCTCGGCTCTGGGGGCGATAGGGGTCGAGCCGAGGGGGCGTCCGTTCTCGGGCATTCGGTATCTCGATGCTACGGGGAAGCGACAAGTACGCGCCGACATCGGCTGCGGTCTTGGTGTTCGCAGGACCGAGCTCGTCCGGGCGCTGCGGGAAGCCGCGCTCAGGACAGGCGTGAGCACGACCCATTCGCGTGTCTCCTCAGTGAGGCAACAGGACGCATCAGTGACAGTGACAGCGCAGGACGGACGGCACGATGCCGAGGTGGTGTTCGGATGTGACGGCTTGTCCTCAACAGTCAGGCGCAGCGCGGGTCTCGAAGCTCAAGCCGGGAAGTCTCGGCGCTACGGCCTGGTCGCGCACTACGAGGTCGAACCATGGTCGTCCGACGTCGAGGTGTACTGGGGGAGCGGCGGGGAGGGCTATGTCACGCCGGTGTCCGAGTATGAAGTGGGAGTCGCCTTACTCGGAGGCCCCGGAGCGAGTTTTGATGACCGGTTGGACGAACTGCCGGCGTTGAGACATCGCCTGGAGGGGTCGCGCAGGGTTGGTCGCAGCACCGGTGCGGGGCCACTCAGCCGAGGGGCCACCACGCCTGGACGCGGGCGGGTGATGCTCGTCGGTGATGCAGCGGGCTACGTGGACGCACTCACGGGCGAGGGACTGGCGGTCGGCTTCGTCGGCGCGCGGCTTGCCGTCGATGCGGCGTCCACTGGCGCGTTTGAGCAGTATCCGAGCGCATGGATGCAGGCGACACGACGTACCCGGTGGTCGACGGACACTCTCGTGCGCAGCACGCAGCGACGGCCGCTACGCCGAGCGTTGTTGCCGATGGCCTCAATGGTGCCGGCGGCATTTGCCCGAGCGGTGCGTGCTGCTACGAGCTAGCGAAGGCGGTGCCGAGGGTGTCTGCGGCCAAGAACTTTGGTGCACCGTCTTCGTAGAAGGTGTCGACCTCGTCGATCGTGAACCCAGCCGCGGCAATCAGGACACTGAATTGACGGGTCAGATGACACCCGCCGACCATGCGTTTCTGAATCGGCTCGAGGCGTCGTTGCCACCGTTGCACCTTCTGGTCGGGCGCCAGGCCGTGCTCGACGAAACTCAGGGTGGCACCTGGCTTGAGTACGCGACGGACTTCACGGAGGGCAGCATCGATGTCGGGGATCGTGCACATCGTCCACGTGCTAATCGCCATGTCGAATGATGCGTCGTCAAAGGGAAGGCGCTGGGCGTCGTACGCACTGCGTGCGACCGTGAATGCTGCTTGCCTTCGGTTCTTCTCTGACAGCCGCCAAGCAACATCGCTGGGCTCAACTGCCTCGACGCGCTGGACGGCGCTCGGATAGTGCGGCAGGTTCAGGCCCGACCCGAATCCGATCTCCAGGACGTCGCCGTGGGCTTGGGAGCAGACGCGCTGTCGCAGTGGCGCAGAGGACTGCAAGCCGCAGACCTTGTTGACGATGTGCGGCAGAACTCTGTCGCTGTAGAAACCCATCAGGTTCTGCCTTCGCGCTCCTGTGCATCGAAGAGCGTGGCTTGTCCTTGCTCGACGTCGTCCATCCACGTGGCGTGCTCCACAGTGAATCCCTCAGTCTGAAGCGTGTCAATGACAGCGTCGTCGTCGTCGACGACTACCGCGACTTCGTCGCTGCGAGCCAACCGTCGTGCCTGGTTCAACTTGAAGAAGCGAGCTGGGCGACGATCGGTATCAGGGCGCATCACGATCTCGCCGGGGGGAAAGCTGTGTTTGTCCAACCAGTGCTGGGTGTCGTTACGGCACCGCTCCGGACGTCCAGTCAGGTAGACCAGCGTGTGCTGCTCGGCCAACTGTTGAGCTCGGGCAAGGCCTTGGGGGAGCACAGCGTCGTGTGGGGCGGCACCAAAGAACGCATCCCAGTCTTTGGGCTTGGTCTGTATGAACTCAAGGCGGTGACGCACATCGGCCAGCACACCATCGACATCAATGATCGCCCACGACATGCCACCACCATAGGTGGCGGGCCTACGTAGGCGTCGAAGTTGATCGGGGCTGTGGCTCTAGTGGTGCCCGCGTTGCCCAGCCGCGGACGTCTCGCCACCCCTTTCGGCGAGAGATGGCTGGGCAGATGACCGCGAACACGATGAACGGAACTGCCAGGTTGAGTTCGGTGACGAACTCGACCTGCCACGTGCGTGGGTCGGTGAGGCGC
>JAJAYM010000095.1 GCA_027117675.1 Actinomycetes bacterium
CGGATCATCACCTCGTGGTTACCGCGACGCGAGCCGTAGGAGTTGAAATCTCGCACCGACACCCCTTGGTCCGTGAGGTACCGACCCGCAGGACTATCGGCCTTGATGGCGCCAGCCGGTGAGATGTGGTCAGTCGTCACCGAGTCGCCGAGCAGGGCCAACACCCTCGCACCCGCGACGTCGGTGACGGGTGTCAGTTCGCGCAGCATGCCGTCGAAGTACGGAGGCTTGCGTACGTAGGTGGACGCCGGCTCCCAGGCGAACGTGTCACCGGTCGGAGTCGGCAGTCCCCTCCAATGATCGTCACCGACGAAGACGTCGGCGTACTCGCGAATGAACGTCTCACTCGCGATCGCCGCATCGATGACTTCCTGGATGCGCGCCCCGGACGGCCACAGGTCACGGAGAAAGACGGGTTGACCGCTGGGATCGGTGCCCAACGGCTCTGAGGTGATGTCGATGTCCATCGTGCCGGCGAGGGCGTACGCCACCACGAGCGGCGGTGACGCCAGGTAGTTCATCTTGACATCAGGGTTGATGCGTCCCTCGAAGTTGCGGTTGCCCGAAAGCACGGAGGTCACCGCAAGGTCGTGCTGGTTCACCGCAGCCGATACTTCCGGGATCAGCGGCCCGGAGTTGCCGATACACGTGGTGCAGCCGTAACCGACGAGGTTGAAACCGAGCTTGTCGAGATAAGGCGTAAGCCCAGCGCGGTCGTAGTAATCCATCACCACCTTGGACCCAGGAGCCAGCGTCGTCTCGACCCATGGCTTGCGCTGAAGTCCGCGCTCGACCGCGGCTTTGGCGACGAGCGCGGCCGCAATCATCACCGAAGGATTCGAAGTGTTGGTACACGAGGTAATTGCGGCAATCGCGACCGCTCCGTGATCCAGCTCGAAGCGAGTGCCGTCGTCAAGCGTGACATCGACGGGGCGTCGCGGACGTCGGGTCGACAGAGCCGTCTCGGCCCGGTGCTCACTACCGTTCGGGGCCAGTGCCGGAACGTCCGACGCCGGGAACGACTCGGCCAACGACTCGTCAACCGCGGTGATCACCGAGCCCTGCTCGTCATGCGAAACGAAGTCGTTCACCGCTGCGCGGAATGCCCGCTTGGCGTCCGAGAGGGCGATCCGGTCCTGCGGACGCTTCGGACCCGCAATCGACGGCACGACGGTGCCGAGATCGAGCTCGAGGTACTCGGAGTAGGACGCCTCAACGGCACCGTCGGCCGCGGGATCATGCCAGAGGCCCTGGGCTCTGGCGTAGGCCTCGACAAGTGCCACCTGCTGCTCAGATCGACCCGTGAACTGCAGATACCGGATCGTCTCGGAATCGATGGGGAAGACGGCGATCGTCGAGCCATACTCAGGGCTCATGTTGCCGATGGTGGCGCGGTTGGCGAGCGGCACCTCAGCCACCCCGGGGCCGTAGAACTCGACAAACTTGCCAACAACACCGTGTGCACGCAGTTGCTCGGTGATGGTGAGCACTAGGTCAGTTGCCGTGACGCCGTCGCCCGTCTTGCCATGCAACTTGAAGCCAACAACGCGCGGAATCAGCATCGACACGGGCTGCCCGAGCATGGCCGCTTCTGCTTCGATACCGCCAACGCCCCAACCAACGACGCCGAGTCCGTTGACCATCGTGGTGTGCGAGTCGGTACCGACGACGGTGTCGGGGTAGGCGCGTCCGTTGCGGACCATGACGACGCGCGCCAAGTGTTCGATGTTGACTTGGTGAACGATTCCGGTTCCCGGCGGCACGACCTTGAACTCGTCGAACGCGCTCTGTCCCCAACGCAGGAATTGGTAACGCTCACGATTGCGCTCGTACTCCAGCTCGACGTTGCGGGCGAACGCGTCAGAGCGTCCGAAGACGTCCGCGATCACCGAGTGGTCGATAACGAGTTCGGCGGGAGCCAGCGGGTTGATCAGCGCAGGGTCGCCACCAAGGTCGCGAACCGCTTCGCGCATCGTTGCAAGGTCGACGACTGCCGGGACTCCGGTGAAGTCCTGCATGATGACCCGGCCCGGCGTGAACTGAATCTCGGTGCTGGGCTCCCCAGCGGCGTCCCACGAGCCGACCGATCGGATCTGCTCAGCAGTGACGTTGACGCCGTCCTCGGTACGCAGCAGGTTCTCCAGCAGCACTTTGAGGCTGAACGGTAAGCGTTCGGCGCCGGGCACTGCGCCGACCTGGAATATCTCGTAAGACTCATCGCCGACCCGCAGGGTGCTGCGCGTTCGGAGACTGTCGGGATGGCTGCGCGGCGACGGCACCGGGGGGCTCCTCATCGTGCGGGCGAGAGATCGTGCAGGACGGATCCTGCCCGATCCGATTTATCTTGACATCAAGATAACACGAAGAGCGCGACTGTCTCCACGTGATGCGTCATCGGAAAGAGGTCGAAGGACCTCAGCGCTTCGAGTCGGTAGCCGAACTCCGCGAAGTACGCCGCATCTCGTCCCAGGGCAGCCGGATCACAAGCGACGTAGACAACAGCGCGTGGCCGCCAGGCAGCGACCCGCTGAACCACAGCACGCTTAGCCCCCACCCGCGGAGGGTCGAGCACCACCACATCAGGCCGCAGCGTGGCCTCAGAAACCACGAATCGCTCAACGGCGACCGGGTGCACCCGCGCCAGTGGCAGGTCAGCCAGGTTCACCTCGGCGTCAGCGGCCGCTGAACGGTGCGCCTCGACCGCGTCGACCCGGCCACCCGTGCGACTCCCCCAGACACCGGCAAAGAGCCCAACGCCTGCATAGAGGTCAACCAGGTGCTCGCCGGGCTTTGGCTGCGCCAGGTCCATGACGGCATCGACGAGGGCGTCCGCTGCCCGCGGATGGACCTGCCAGAAGCCGCCAGAGGAAACCCGCCAGGACCGACCGGCGGCCGCGTGCTCCAGCCACTTGCGACCTCGGGCTCGCCCCACCTGAACAGCCCGGTCGTCAGACTCCGGAGACACCGAGACTGATACTTCGTCGACACCGGGCCATTGCGTGGTCGTTACCTCGGTAACGTCGACAAGTGGGTGGGCGATCACGCAGTCGTCAATCGCTATCACGTCGTGAGAGCGGTGCCGCACCAGTCCAGCCCGCCCGTCGTCGTCGACGGCGAAACGCACCCGTGTCCGCCAACCGAGCCCCGGCCGCGCCGGGTCGAGGTCAGGGACGCTCTGAACCTCGCCAGTCCAAGCGACGTCGTCCCAGGCAACCTTGCCGAGCCTGGTCAGCTGCTCTCGAACGACGTGTGCCTTCAGGCGCCGTTGCTCTTCGATGGTGATGTGCTGGAAGTCACACCCCCCACAACTACCGGCGAACCGACAGGGCGGCTCGACACGCTGCGTTGATGGATCGACGACGTCGACGACCTCGGCACGGAGGTAGCGCCCCTTGGGGCCCTCTTCAGTGACGCGCACCTGCACCTGCTCACCGGGGATGACATGGCGGACGAAGAGCACCCGGCCCTCGTACCTGGCGACACAGTGCCCACCGTGGGCCACCGACCCGACCGTGACGGTGACCACGTCGCCAACCTGCAGAGCCGCCGGCTCCACGGTCACTAGTCCATCTCCTTGGCCACCGCGCGCTCCGCTTCCTCTGCTGTTGGTTCGCCTCGTCTGGCCGACCCGGCACCGAAGGTCTCCGGTCGGTCGGCGGCGAGCAGAGACGAACGCAACTGGTACGGAACCGAAACCACGACGACTCCCGGGGTGAAACGCAGGCGAGTCTTGAGGCGCAGTGCGCTCTGGTTGTGCAAGAGCGCCTCCCACCAGCGACCGACAACATATTCCGGCACGTAGACCTCGACGATGTCGCGAGGGCTGTCTTGTCGTTTGGCCTTGACGTAATCGACAACCGGACGGGTGATCTCGCGGTAGGGCGAGTCGAGCACTCGCAGCGGTACTGCAATGTTGCGCTCATCCCACTCGGCGAGTAGTGCCTCCGACTCCACGGGATCGACGCTGACCGTGACCGCCTCAAGAGTGGCCGGACGCGAGGCTCGGGCGTACGCCAAGGCACGCAGTGCAGGTTTGTGGAGCTTGGACACCAGCACCACGGCGTGGATGCGCGCTGGTAACAACTCTGATGATGCATCGGCCTTTAGCTCGTCGGCGACGTTCGTATAGTGCTTGGCGATGGCCTTCATCAGCACGAACAGCACGACCATGGCGATGATCGCCAGATACGCTCCGCGGGTGAACTTCGTCAACAGGACGACAATCAGCACGGTCCCCGTCAGCAGAAGCCCCACGAAGTTCACCGCGCGCGAGCGAAGCATCCGCCGCCGTATGACGGGGTCAGGCTCAACCGCCAGGAACCGGTTCCAGTGCTTGACCATGCCGGTCTGGCTCATCGTGAAAGAGACAAAGACACCAACGATGTAAAGATGAATCAGCTTGGACACGTTGGCATCGAAGACGATGACCAGCGCGATCGCCGCCGCAGCCAGGGCAAGGATTCCGTTGCTGAAGGCCAACCGGTCGCCACGGGTGTGTAACTGGCGCGGTAGGTAACCATCGCGGGCCAAAATCGAACCGAGCACCGGAAATCCGTTGAAGGCCGTGTTGGCTGCCAGCACGAGAATCAGGGCAGTCGCAGATGACACGATGAGCGCGAGAACCGGTGCGTTGCTGAAGACCGCGTTCGCGACTTGCGCAATCACTGTCTTCTGGGTCGCACCATCCGGCATCCCGACAAGGTCAGCGTTGCTCTCGGCCACCCGGACGTTCGTCTTTAACGCGAGCCAGGTGATCGAGGCGAACATGGTCATCGAGATGACCCCGAGCAGCAGCAAGGTTGTGGCGGCGTTCTTCGACTTTGGCTTTCTGAACGCCGGCACGCCGTTGCTGATCGCTTCAACCCCGGTCAGCGCCGTGGTTCCCGAAGTGAACGCCCTGGCCACAAGATACACGAGGGCAAGCCCGGTAAAGGAGCCCTCGGCGACCACCTTCCAGTCGGCGCTCTCAGCCTGCAAGTCGGCACCGGACACCAATCGAACGACCGCCCACCCCACCATCAGAAAGATCGATGCCATGAAGAAGTAAGTGGGAATCGCAAACGCCGTTCCTGACTCGCGCACACCCCGCAGGTTCAAAAAGGTAACAATGCCGATCAGGACGACCGCCATCACCACCCGGTGTTCGTCGACGGCCACGAATGCCGACGCTATCATCACAACAGCCGCCGCGATCCACACTGCCACGGTCATCACGTAGTCCACCAGCAGGGCGCTGGCAACGACGACACCGGAATTCGGCCCGAGGTTGGCACTGACGTTCTCGTAGTCACCACCGCCCGAGGGGTAGGCATGCACGTTCTGCCGATATGACGCCACGACGACGAAAAAGACCACGACCACGGCTGCCGCCACCCAGGGTGCGAAGTGGATGTAGGCAAGACCTCCCAAGGACAGAACGAGCAGGATCTCCTGGGTCGCATAGGCGTTGGACGAGAGCGCGTCGCTGGCAAAGACAGGTAGCGCGATCCGCTTAGGGAGGAGCGTCTCGCTCAGCTTGGCGCTCGACTGCGGACGCCCGACAAGTGCGCGCTTGAAGACGGACGTCAGGGAAGCCACGGGCGCCGAGCCTACGCCTTGGCGATGCAAGTGTCGGTACCGCTACCGTGGGCCTGTGCATGTAGTGATCATGGGCTGCGGGCGAGTGGGCTCGATGTTGGCGATCGAGCTCGACGGAACCGGGCACGATGTCGTCGTCGTCGACCAAGATCCGGCCGCCTTCCGGCGGTTGGGCGCTGCGTTCGGCGGCTCGGCGGTCACCGGCGTCGGGTTCGACCGGGACACACTCCTTGAGGCGGGAGTCGAGCGCACCGACGCCTTTGTCGCAGTCAGCAGCGGCGACAACTCCAACATCGTGGCCGCGCGGGTCGCTCGAGAGAACTTCGGAGTCGGGACCGTGGTGGCCCGCATCTACGACCCCAGGCGGGCCGAGATATACCAACGGCTCGGCATCCCAACAGTTGCCACCGTTCGTTGGACAGCCGATCGGGTGCTCCGCCGCCTTCTGCCCGGCGGTGTCCACGAGGACTATCGAGACCCCAGCGGGGCCGTGAGCATGGCTGAACTACCCGTTGCACCGACCTGGATCGGCCAGACATACACCAGGATCGAGCAGGAATGCGGCATCAAGATCGGCTACATCACTCGGGTCGGTGAAGGCCAGCTGACCACCGCGAGCACTGTGATCCAGGAGGGCGACATCGTGCATGCCCTATTGGCGAGCACCGATGCCGATCGGGCAGCGGCAGCAGTAACAAAACCTCCGGAAGGACTCTAGAGGAATGCGCGTCGCTATTGCGGGAGCCGGCAAGGTCGGCCGCTCCATCGCCGGTGAACTACTCGGTCACGGGCACGATGTCCTCCTGATCGACCCGGACGTCACGACCTATCGCACCGACCTCGCCGAGGCCACCTGGCTGCAGGCGGACGCGTGTGAGATCTCCTCGCTCGACGAGGCCAACCTGCACACCTGTCAGGTGACCATCGCGGCGACCGGTGACGACAAGGTCAACCTGGTGATCTCGTTGCTCGCCAAGACCGAGTACGGCGTCCCACGCGTCGTCGCCCGAGTGAACCACCCCAAGAACGAGTGGCTGTTCAACGAGGGGTGGGGGGTGGACGTCGCCGTCTCGACGCCGCGGCTGCTCTCGGCCCTAGTCGAAGAGGCGGTCAGTGTCGGCGACGTCGTGCGGCTCATGGAGTTCGAGCAGGGTGATGCCAATCTCGTCGAGCTCACGCTGCCCGACGACTCCCCGGTTGTGGGCTCGCGGGTTGGCGACATCACCTTGCCTCCGGACACAACGCTGGTGACCATCGTTCGCGATCGGAGAGTCATCACACCCAGCCCTGATGATCCACTCGAATCCGGTGACGAACTGCTTTTTGTCACCTCGGACGCGTCAGAAGACGCCGTTCAGCAGACGTTCAGCCCTCATCCGCGCCGTTAGATTCACCACCGACGTCCTCGCGAGGGACGGGGTGGGCCGGCGGCGCCTTCCGAATCATCCAGTAGGCCAGTGCTGCGGCGCTCAGGTAGAGCGGCAATCCCATCGCGAATCGAGCGATACCGAGCCAGAGAACGTCGTCCTGCCAGTACAGGTACCCCTGCACCACTAGCCGGATGGCAAACAGACCGGCAAAGACCCACGTCATGCGCCGGTAGACGGCGAAGCGCTCGGGGTGCTTCCGCCAGGTCATCCCCTCGCCCAGGAGCGGCCCAAGCACCACGCCCACGAGCGGCCACCGGAATGCGATCGACACCAAGCAGGCCAGCAGGTAAGCCCCGTTCGTGAGCAACCCGGTCACAAAGTAGTTGCGCGCCTCGCCGGTACGCGACGCGATGAAGGAGGCGATAGCAACACCGGCGAATCCCGCGAGTGCCTGAGTCAGCGGCTGCCTACGGATCAGCCGCCACATGGTCAGCAATGCCGCCACCACCAGCGCCGCGATGAGCGCGGGCTGCAGCTCTTGCCCACCGAGGGTGTACACGCCGACGAAGACCAGGCTCGGCAACCCCCTGTCGAGCAGCCCACGTCGCCCACCAATGGCGGCGGCGATGTCGACACCCGCAATCGTGCTGCCAGCCGGAGCGATCGGCGCGACGTTGTCGTCGGCACCATCGGCATCAGGCGCTGGGGCGGTCGGCTCCGTCACGCTGCGGCCGGAAGCAGGTCGTACGTCGGGTTGTACATGACCAGTGTCGAGCCGCGACGAGTTACTCGGCCGGAGACGATCAGCGCGCGGCCCGGGGTGATTCCCCGGATGACCCGACGGCCGAGGAAGATGAGCGTCAACGCGTCACTGCCGTCGTAGAGGTCGACCTCGAGAGCCGGCACCTGCGCACGACACCGCAAGGTGATCGAGCGAACGGTCCCCCCTACCCGGACGCGAACTGCGATCGGCGCACTCGCGATCGATGTCGTCTGAAGAGCGGTGAACCGGGTGCGCAGCTCATCGGCCTCGATCGCTTTGGCGCTCGGAGCCATCCGCTCAGCGAGTCGCTGCCACCACGTGGTGCCGGGACCTGAAGACGACTTATCGGTGGTCACAACGGACAAGGTTACTCGGCGACAAGTGATGGGTCGGTCGGCAAGGTGAGGGGCAGCTGATCGCGCGGCGCCGCAGCATGGCTACCGCGTTCGACCGTCACCCCCGCAAAGATCTCCTCAACGGCACCGGCGCCGGCGCGGTCCGTTGCTCCCGTCCCGGTGATGACACCCCGAAGAAACCATCGATCACCATCGATTCCGATGAAGCGCACCGGTTGACGGCTCGTGACCCCCGACTCATCGGAGACTGCGACCTCCGCTTGAAGTTCTCGACCAAACGGGCCATCGACCTCACGCGCTTTGCCCTGGCCGCCGCGAATCCCCTCGGCGATTTCTTGACGCACCTCGTCCCACAGGTTCTCCGACTTCGGGGCCGCGAAGGCCTGGAGCTGCAGCATCGTTTCGTCCACCATCACCGCGACGCCAACGACCTGCTTCTGATCATCGAGTTCAGCGCGAACCTGCATGCCGTCCACGGCGGGAACTCGCAGCGCACCGAAGTTCAGCGTCGGTGGACCATCCACGTCCTCTCCCGAGTTCTGTTGATCCGGGTCGGCGTCTACCGAACCATCGTTGGCGTCATCGTTGTCCGGATCGAACCGCTCACTGATTGCTGCCTGGAATGCCTGCTCTTCTGGGGTTGCCGACCTTTTACGTAAGAGCGACATGAGAACCGCCTCCACATACTGCGCTGCTGGCTCGGTTGCTGATCACTGGGTTCTTCATGACTCGGCCTGTTTGGTGGTGCCCGGCACTGAACGACCCGTCGACACTGAACGACCCGTCGACCCGAATCCACCGCTCGCGCGTGCTGACCCAGGGAGCCTGTCGACTTCGTGCCAGGCCACGCGCTCCACACGCTGTATAAGCAGCTGGGCTATCCGATCCCCTCGATGCACGACGACGGCCTGCGACGGATCCAAGTTCACGAGAGCTACCTTGATCTCGCCGCGGTAGCCTGCGTCGACAGTGCCTGGAGCATTGGCCACCGTCAGGCCCTCACGAACGGCTAGCCCGCTGCGCGGGTGGATGAAGGCTGCGAAGCCATCCGGTAACGCGATGCCCACACCGGTCGGTACGAGAACCCGTTGTGCGGGTGCGATCTCGACGTCGATCGTCGAGAGCAGGTCGAGCCCAGCGTCGCCCGGATGTGCATAGGTCGGTAGCGGCAGGTCGGCGTCGAGCCGAACGATCAGGGCGTCGACCGGGCCGCCGTCTGGTACTGATGCACTCAAGGGTTCACCTCGAACGCATGCAGTACTTCGGCCTCATCGTGGCTAGCCACGAAACTGTCGATGTCGGAAGCCCGACCGTGCTCGCGGAAATGTTCGAGGGGCACCGACACAAAGACCGAGCGTGCCTGCACCGCCAACGGACCCTGTCCCCCGCCGGCCATTGCCAGGTGCCCCACGGCGCGTGAGTAGACCTTTCGACCGGCGACCGCGTAGCACTCGGCGTCGACGAGCAGTGTCGACCCGACCGGCACCGGCTGCCGGTAGTCAGTTTCGAGATGGACAGTGACTACGGGCACCCTGAGCAGCCAGGTGACGGCGCCGAGCGCCTCATCGAAGGCCGCGGCCAGCAAGCCTCCATGCGCGAGGCCCGGAGCTCCCTGGTGGTGCTCAGTGACCTGAAGCTCAGCGTGAATAGTGCAGCCTGCACCAGCGGTGAGGGCCAGGTGAAGCCCCGTCGGATGGTCCGGCCCACAGCCAAAACACTGCCGGTAATGGCTGCCCAGCGACGTGCCTGGCGGTGGGGCATCGGCATGGCGCACCGGTGGTACGGCGCGGCCCGGCGGCTCGATGGGACGCCGGCGCACTGGCTGCTCGGTCACGGTCGGACCCTACCCGCGCATCGACCCCTCATCACTGCCACCCTGGGTGCGTGCTGACCTCCGATGCCGTCACCTTCCGCGAGCGACTCACCGTTCCGTGGTGGTTCTGGGGACTTGCCCTCTTCTGGGCACTGACCCTGGCGGTCGCCTACGGGTACGCCATCTCCAGCCCCGTGGGTGTCGTGGTTGGGGTCGCCGCGTTCGGCCTGGCGGGTCTGGGCTTGGGGCGAGTTGCCGCTGCCGTGACGGTTTCTGCGTCCGGGCTGACTGCCGGTCGGGCCAGGCTGCCGTGGACCGCCATCGGTGCCGTGGAGGTACTGGACTCTGCGGCGGCGCGGCGGCAGCGCGGGACAGGGGCGGACTCGCGCGCCTTCGTACTGCTCCGAGGCTGGATTTCCTCCGCGGTGACGGTCGCGATTGTCGATCATGGCGACCCGACGCCCTACTGGTACGTATCGAGCCGCGCACCCGAGGCTCTGGCGGCAGCGCTGCGCGAGCATCGACCGACGTGACAGGATCGGCAGTGAGCATCGTCGGTCGAGGAGGAACGTGATGGGCACGTCTGAAGATTCTGCTGGTCCACCGCAGGTGGTCGTCACGCTGGCCGCCCTAGCTGCTGGGCTGATTGCGCAAAAACTCATCACCGCCGGTTGGCGGTTCGTCCGGGGCACTGACCCAGGCTCCGACGACGACAACTCGCTGCCGGAGATCTTGGTCTTCGCCGCCGTCAGTGCTGCAACGGTTGCCGTTGCGAAGAACTGGGCGACGCACCGCGCGCAGGGGGCCACGCGGGCCTAGCGTCGACGCGTCAGCTGCAGTCTCTGCAGACCGGCTTGCCGCTCACCTTCTTGGCGAACTGGCTGCGGTGGTGAACCAGGAAGCAGCGCGAGCAGGTGAACTCATCCTCCTGTTTGGGGACCACCCGGACGGTGAGCTCTTCACCGGACAGGTCAGCACCGGGCAGCTCGTGCGACTCCGCCAGCTCGGTCTCGTCAACATCGACGGTCGAGGAGGCAAGATCAGCACGACGAGCCTTCAGCTCTTCGAGGCTGTCCTCGGAGAGCTCGTCGTCGGTCTTGCGGGGGGTGTCGTAATCGGTTGCCATGGGTTCAGGACCCCTCCTTCGAGGATCCGCTACTCCTATCGGTTCCGGTCGCTGCCGGTATAACACAACAGACGGGTGATTTCTGCCCGCCCACGGCCCCATCTGAGGGGCTCGGGGGGAGATTGTGCCCTAGCCTGCCCCTGCGCGTCGCGTCGACTCTTTTCTCGGCGCGTCCAAACGTTGAATTCTTGTCGACCAAAGGGGAACGACCATGGCCGTCTACGCCCTGGGCGAACGGATACCTACCCTTGCCCCGGACGCCTTCGTGCATCCTGAAGCCGTCGTGATCGGGGCCGTGACCCTCGGTTCTGAGGCCACCGTCTGGCCAGGGGCTGTCCTGCGAGGTGACTACGGAGTGATCACCGTGGGTGCCCGGACCTCGGTGCAGGACGGCGCTGTGATCCACGCCACAGCTGAGCTCGCCACCGTGATTGGTAGTGACTGTGTGATCGGTCACCTCGCTCACCTGGAGGGATGCGTCGTCGAAGATGGCTGCCTGATCGGCTCCGGCTCCATCGTCTTGCACCGGGCCACCGTGCGCGCTGGGGCGCTCATTGGCGCCGGTGCGGTCGTCTCCGGTGGCACCGACGTTCCGGCCAGGGCGATGGCGCTGGGGGTGCCCGCGAAGGTGCGCCCTGACGCCGTGGCCGCAGGCGCCTTCGCCGAAAGTGTGGCGTTGTACGTCGCCAACGGCCGCAGGTACCGGGCTGAGCTTCGTCGCATCGATTGAGTCGGAGCACCCGCGGCCAGTTGCGTGCCCGATCCGGTGGGGTGGGGCGCCCATCGTGACCCACCCCGTCCACTTGCACGCTGACAGGTAGCCATCCAGCCCTGGAACGACCATGCGAACAGGAAACCCATGTTCGATGGGGAGCGGGTCGCCGCCCACCTCGTTGGAGACGCACGTCAACGTGATAGCGCTTCCTCGGGCCGGTTCCGGTGCCATGCCAGGTATTCGCCGCCGGCCGGCAGATGGATTGGTCGTACAAGGTGTGTAACACCTCACACCTTGGCATCGACCTCGGCCAGCAGCGCCTCGAACTCAGCTGTCAGACCTGGGCCGCTGGCCACGACTGAGCCGCCTGCGCGCTCAGCGACCACTGCCCCGGCCTCCCTGGCAATTAGCCCGCCAGCAGCGAGGTCCCACGGCTGGAGACCGCGCTCGAAATAGCCATCGACTCGACCAGCCCCGACAGCACACAAGTCGACGGAGGCGGCCCCGGTACGCCTGATGTCCCGGACGCGACCGACCATGCGTCCGAGCACCAGCCCCTGCCGAACGCGAGTGGCCGCGTCGTAGGCGAATCCGGTCGCGATCAGTGCCTGCGCCAGCTCCGAACATTCCGATACCGCCAACCGCCGGTGGGTGCCGCCCTCGTCAACCCACGAACCGGCCCCCCTGGCTGCCGTGAAGAGCGTTGACGTCGTTGGCACCATTACAGCGCCGGCCACCACGTCGCCGCGCCAAACCGCAGCAATACTGACGGCCCATCCCGGTAGGTCGTAAAGAAAGTTCACCGTGCCGTCAATCGGGTCGACTACCCACTCGAGGTCTTGGCCAGAGCGGGCTCCGGTGCCGGGGTGGCGTCCGCTCTCCTCGCCCCACCAGGCCGCCTCAGGGTAGGCAGCCAACAGCTGGCGCCGAATCATCGCCTCAGCCTCGCGGTCGGCAACAGTCACCACGTCGGTGGGTCCAGATTTGGTGTCCGATTCCACCGAACGGTGATCACGGCGCCACTGCAGCAGGTACGCGCCCACATCGCTGGCAGTTGTCGCCGCGAGAGCGGCCAGCGCGTTTACGTCCGGAATCACGGCACCGAATCCGAATCGCCAGCGACGGCAGGGATCGGCACACGCGGATTGGGACAACAGCCCGACGCGCAGCGATTCGGACTGGCCCCGAGGTCGCCCAGCCGCGCCCGCCCCTCGACCGGAACTGCGTCGAGACGCTCTCTGATCAGTTCGCCGACCATGGCCACCATGCGGGGGTCGACTCCGGGAGTAGCGACCCGAACCATGGGTAAGCCCACCTCGGCCGCGGTGGCCCTGGCCTGGGTGTCAAGATCCCAGAGCACCTCCATATGGTCGGAGACGAAGCCGATCGGCACCACGACGGCGGCGGTACACCCGTCCCGTGCCAGGTCGCGAAGATGAGTGTCGATATCCGGCTCAAGCCACGGAATGTGGGGAGCCCCACTGCGCGACTGGTAGACGAGGTCCCACGGCAGATCAATGCCGGTGGCTGCGGCGACTTGTGCGGAGACAAAGCCAGCCACCCAGCGGTGTTGTTGGACGTACGCGCCGCCTGGCAGTCCGGTTGCCGGCCCACTGCCGTCGGCCATCGACTGAGGGATCGAATGGGTGGTGAACACCAGTCGGGCAGCTGATCGGTCACTCTCGCTTAACCCACGCACCGCGTCCGATGTCGCGTCGACGAAGGGGCCGACGAAGCCGGAATGGTTGAAGTAGGGCCCGAGACGCTCAACCACCGGGACACCCTCCCCCACGTCCGTGAGGGCAGCCGCAATGTTCTCCCGGTACTGGCGGCAACCGCTGTACGACGAATAGGCGGAGGTGAAAAAGGCCAACGCGCATCGCTTCCCATCCGCCCGCATCGTGCGAAGCGTGTCGACAAGGAAGGGGTCCCAGTTGCGGTTGCCCCAGTAGACCGGGAGGTGGATTCCGTGGGCCGGCAGTTCGGCACGCAACGCTGCTAGAAACTGCCGGTTCTGCCCATTGATCGGGCTGACACCATCGAAATGGAAGTAGTGCTGGCCGACTTCGTACAGCCTCTCATCGGGGATGTCGCGTCCGCGCGTGACGTTCTTCAGAAACGGCAGCACGTCGTCAGAACCCTCGGGCCCTCCGAATGAAACGAGAAGCACTGCGTCAAACGGGTCCTTTGGAAAGCCGTTAGCCATGCACAGCATCCTTTCAGCAATCCCCCAGAAGCGCCGGACCAGTGCTCAGGGGCGATGGCCGATCGAGCGACACATCCCAGATAGCGTGACCCGATGGCCAGTCCCTACGTCCAGCTGTTGCGGACGCCGCACGCGTGGCCGTTCTCTCTGGCTGGCTTCTTCGCTCGCCTACCCCTCGCGATGGGGGGCTTGGCGCTGCTGCTGCTCATGGTCGAGATCACCGATTCGTACTTTCTAGCCGGCGCCGTGAACGCCACCTACATCCTGGTTGGATCGTTCGCAGCCCCCGCCATCGCGATGTTGATCGACCGCTACGGGCAGCGCCACGTGATCGGACCACAGATCACCATTCATGTCATTGGGGTGACGGCTCTGCTCGTGCTCGCTGCCACCGACGCGCCGCTTTGGACCTTCTTCATCGCCGCTGCCGTCGCTGGCGCCGCACTGCCGGTCGTGGGAGCAGCCGTGCGTGCGCGCTGGTCCTATCTGTTGGTTGATTCACCGTAGTTGCGCAGCGCCTACTCGTGGGAGTCGGTGGTTGACGAGTTCGTCTTCATCGTTGGACCCCCGCTGGCAGCCGGGGTCGCGGCCACGATTGGCCCACCGGCTGCTCTCGCGCTGACCGCCGTAATCGGTGCGAGCGGTACCGCAGCGTTGCTCGCTCAGACGTCAACCGAGCCCGCCCCGCGTCCAGAGACTCGGCTCGGTGGGCGTTTGGCCATCACCTACCCCGGCATGCCAGCGGTGGTCCTGGTGATGGCGATGCTCGGTGTCGTGTTCGCCGGCGTCGAGGTCACGGTCATCGCCACGGCCCGTGAAGGGGGATCGGTGGCGGCGGCCGGGGTAGTCCTGGCGCTCTGGTCGGTGAGCTCGATGCTCTCTGGGCTCTTCATCGGCGGCACGCAACGGCTCCCCGGACTCCCCGTCCAGCTCCTCGGAGGTGCCGCAGCGACGATGCTCCTGCTCACGCCGCTGTTGTTCGTTCACTCCTTGGTCGGCATCAGTGCCGTGCTCTTCTTCGCCGGCGCCGGCGTCTCCCCGGCCTTGATCGCTGGATTCGCTCTGGCGGCTCGCTTGGTACCAGCCCCGGCCCTCACCCAAGCGCTGACGTGGACGTCGACAGCGATCGGCGTTGGCTTCGCGTTCGGGGCACCAGCCAGTGGGTGGCTGGTCGACGAGATTTCGATCAACGCCGGGTTCTGGGTGGCCATCACAGCTGCCGTGGTGGCCACCGTCGCAGCCCTCGGGGGGCTGCGCAGCATGGCCCATCGGTTGGGCGATCCCGGGGAGAGCACCGACTCGGTCCGAGGGGTGTGACATTCTTGCCGCCATGGCAGACCTTCGACTGGTGGGCGTCACCGATGACGGTGCTCGACTGATCCTCGAGCGGGCAGACGGCGGCCAAGAGCATGTGGCGGTCGACGAGCGGCTGCGGTCCTTGCTGCGCCGGCCAACAGCTCAGGCGACGCAGACTCAGCTCGACCTGGAGAGCCGGCTCAGCCCCCGTGAAATTCAAGCAAGGATCAGAAGTGGGCAGAGCCCCGATGAGGTCGCCATCGAGGCAGGGATCTCGGTCGAGCGAGTGGAACGGTTCGCCGGACCGATCCAGCACGAGCGCGAGTACATCGCTCAAGAGGCAGCCAAGGTCAGTGTTCGCCGCGATGATCACGGCGCTGTGATGCTGCTGGGCGAACTCGTCGGACAGCGCCTTGAGCAGCGCGGGGTTCCCCGCGACGGGATGCACTGGGACGCCTGGCGCCGCGACGACGGCGGCTGGGAGGTTCGGCTCGATTATCTGGCCGCAGGTAAAGAACGGTCGGCTGAGTGGGTTTACGACCCGGCACGTCGCACCATGACTGCTGACGACGACGAAGCCCGTTGGCTCCGTGAGGAGGAGCCAACCGCCGCGGTGACCCCCCTGCGATCAGTGCGCGCTGTCGACGATGCAGCAAAGAACGCAGAACCGGAGCCGCCCGAAGAAGCAGTCGCCGAGACCGAACCGATAGTGAAGTCAGGGACCCAGGAGGCCATCGACGTCTTGCTGCGCGGACGCGAGACCGTGCCGGACGCACCACCGACCAAGCGGAAGAAGAAGGCTTCAGTACCCAGCTGGGATGAGATCCTTTTTGGATCTCGGAAGCCGGAGTAGACCCGCCTCGTTCTCGTTCGGTTCAGCGACTGGTCGCGTGCGACAGCGATCGCGCGAATGCGACCGCCTGCTCAACGCCGTCGATTCCGTCGGCCGCAACCGATACCCGGACCGAAAAATCGTCAACGGTTGAGCTGCCGGTGTATCCATGGTCGGCCTCACACTCAGGGTCACCACAACTTGCCGGTTCGAGGTCAAGGCGACTGATGGCACCCCATCCCACGGTGATCACCACCTCACGCGGCAGCGCGCCGGGGTCGTAACCAGCCGGGTTGTCAACAGCATGACTAACAACCACCGAAGTGAGCCGGTCGATACGCACCGCTTCGGTACTGGTCGCTGCATGCGGTGGGCCGGTCAGCTCGTCGGCCGGGTAGTCGTCAGTGTGGCCGATCACCAGACGCGTCGGCGTCAGGAGGACCACCGTCAGGTGACGGCGCAACTCGTCGCGGTCGAAGGTGGCCTCATGGTGCACCAGGAACGACACGAGTTGCTCGCCAGCGGCCGCCAGTTCCAGCGAGTGCAGCACGACGTTGGGGTAGTAGCCGCAGCGCTCCACAGCCGTACGCAACTCGCTTTGCTGCTGCCCCTGCGTGGTGACGGGTAAGTCGGTCATGCTACCCATTGTGGCACCGCCCACCGACGACTCTCCCTGGGTCAGCCAAGAAGCCGCCGAGCCGGCAGATCGGTCCGACTCTGGGGGTGCCTCAGGGTGATCGCTGCGCCCAGGACCGCCAGGCCCTGCTCAGATGCCACGACCGGGCGAAGCACTAAGCGAGCCACCTCCGGCAAATCGTCGGCCAGCCGGGCTAGCCGGGCCACGAGGTCGCCGAGCAGTTCGCGATCGATCGCATGGCCGGAGCCGCCACGCCGCAATAGCCGAGCCGCCCTGGGTCGGTCGAGCAGCTCCTGAATGTCGTGGGCCGATAGCGGTGGAACAGCGTAGGCGTGGTCCCCCATCACGTCATAGGCAACTCCACTCAGCCCGAAGGTCACCACGGGACCGAAGAGCGGGTCCTCAGCAGTTTCGACGACCAGGGAAACCCCAGGATTCGCCTGCCGCTGCACGACCAGTCGGTCGTACTCGAGCGGCTCAAGATCAGCCAGGCGAGCAGCGAACTGGTACCGAAGATCCCCCTCGTCGACGATGTCGAAGTAGACGCCCCCCAAGTCGCTGCGTAGTCGCAGGTAGGCATCGACCGTCTTGAGTACGACGGGGTAACCCAGTTCGGCCGCAGCGCTGGCCGCCTCGTCCGCCGTCCGGGCGGTGCGATGGGGCCACAGCCGCACGCCGTAGTGCTCCAGAAGTGCGGCGGCCGCGGAAGCGTCGAGGGTCCGTTGCTCGTGCATTCCGGCCAGCAACATGTTCACCATCACCCGAGCAGCTTCGACGTCGATCCCCTCCGGGACGACGGGAGTGTCGCTGGCGTGTTGACGCCACACGACGTGTTGGTGGACGGCCGCGAGCGCCCGCACTGCGTCCTCGACGGCCGGGTAGGTGGGAACCGCGCCCACCTCGAGCGGGCCCGGCGCGCGGCCATCGAGCAGCCTGTGGGCACCTTCGACGGCAAACATCACTGCCAGGATCGGAGTGTTCGCACGGGCCGCTACTCGGCGGACTGCCGCAGCCGCGCGGGCTCCGGTGTCATGCAGGCCGGGGACGTACATGGCCAAGATCGCGTCGACCGCCGGGTCGTCCGCGGCCGCAGCCAGTGCACGCTCGAACTCCTCAGGCGTCGAGCGCTGATCGAAGACGACCGGCGGATCGACCCATTGCAGGCCGGCTCCAGCCACAGCGTCTGCCGCCATCAAGGTCATCGCATCGGAGTTGCCCATCGCCAGAACGCGATTGCCCTTGGGCATGGGCTGGGTGACCAGCAACTGCGCTACGTCGTACATCTGCGCAATGGTCTCGGTCCTGATCACCCCGGACTGCGAGAACATCTGCTCAATAGCCTCGGGGCGCATTTGCGTGCTGCGAACCGCATGGCCCAGGGGCGCACCCTGCGTGGAACGGCCGGCTTTGACGCAGACGATGGGTTTGCGGGCTCCGAGCCGCCTCGCAATTCGGCTGAACTTGCGGGGGTTACCGATCGACTCGAGGTAGAGCATCACGACCTCGGTCGCGTCGTCGTCTTCCCAGTACTGAAGCAAGTCATTCCCGCTGATGGCGGCAGGGTTTCCGGCCGACACGAAGGTCGAAATTCCCAAGTCGCGTCGGCTTGCCGCCTCGAGCAGTGCGGCTCCCGGCGCACCCGACTGCGCAAAGAACCCGATCGGGCCGCAGGCAGGAACGTGCGGCGACAGCGAGGCGTTCAGCCGAACGCCCTCATCGGTGTTGATGAAGCCGAGCGCGTTCGGTCCAAGGACCCGCAGACCGCAGGCCCGCGCCATACGCATCAACGACTGCTGGGCCGCCCACCCTTTCTGGCCGCTCTCACCGAAACCGGATGAGACAACAACCAGGTTGTGTACCCCGGCGACGGCGGCGTCGTGAACGATATCGGCAACGGTGGATGCAGGCGTAGCGACGATGGCGAGGTCGATGGGCGAGGGCGCCTCCGACAGCGTCGGATAACAGGGCAGGCCGGCCGCCTCGTCGCCGGCATTGGGGTTGATGGCCACGACCGGCCCAGTGAAGCCGCCATCGACCACATGCCTGGCGACCGCGTACCCGATCGACATCGGGTTTCTACTCGCGCCAACTATGGCGACCGAGCGAGGTCTGACGAGCCGCGCCACCGAGTTTGCTTCGGCGCGTTGTTCGCGTGCGTGGGTAACGGCTAGCGACGACGCGGTGGGCGTGATGTCGAACGACAACGCGGCAAACCCGTCCTCGCGAGCAGTAGCGGCCGTGTAGCCGGCATGCTGGAAAACCTCAATCATCCGCGTGTTCTCCGGCAAGACCTCGGCGACGAACCGGCGCACCCCACGTTCGCGGGCTGCCTGGGCAATGTGTTCAAGAAAGATCGTGCCGAGCCCGCGCCCCTGGTGCTCGTCCTCAATGACGAAGGCGACCTCGGCTTCGTCATCGGACACCCGGTCATAGCGCACGACGCCGATGATCGCGTCGCCGATCGTGGCCACCAGCGCTCCACGGCCGTCGTAGTCGACGTGGGTGAACCGCTCGACGTCTCGATCAGAGAGCCTCGGGTAGGGGGCGAAGAAGCGGTAGTAGACCGTCCGCTCCGAAAGCCTTGAGTGGAACGCGATCAGTCCGGCAGCATCGTCAGGCCGAATCGGCCGCAGGTGGCAGGTGCCACCGTCGCGCAGGACGACGTCGGCCTCCCACGCACTGGGGTAGGCCGAGGGCAGACCAGGCTCCACGTCGGAGATCACAGCCACCCACCCACGCTACTGCTCGTCCACGGTCCCAGCGGGTCGGCGCGGCGTCAGAGGGTGGCTCAGGAGAGACTGGCCGGGTCCGCCCCGCGCATCCCACTGGAGCCCCGTCCCGCATGGCCCGTCGCAAGTCCACTCCGGCCGCATCCGAGCCTGTCCGCGAAACGATCGTCGACGTCGACGTCGCTGATGAGATGCAGGGCAGCTTCCTCGAGTATGCCTACTCGGTGATCTACTCCCGAGCGCTGCCCGACGCGCGCGATGGGCTCAAGCCGGTACATCGCCGCATCCTCTACCAGATGGACGACATGGGGCTACGCCCCGACCGCGGCCACGTGAAGTCGGCGCGCGTGGTGGGCGAGGTGATGGGAAAGCTGCACCCACACGGTGACGGTGCAATCTACGATGCCTTGGTCCGTATGGCGCAGCCCTTCTCGATGCGGTTGCCGCTGGTCGACGGCCACGGCAACTTCGGCAGTCTCGACTCCGGGCCGGCGGCCATGCGCTACACCGAGTGCCGTCTGGGTGCTGCAGCATTGCTCATGACGGGGTCGATCGGCGAGGACGTCGTCGACTTCACCCCGAACTACGACGGCCAACTCACCGAGCCGCAGGTGCTCCGGGCCGCGTACCCGAACCTGCTGGTCAATGGCGCCACTGGCATCGCGGTCGGCATGGCCACGAACATGGCTCCCCACAACCTGGTTGAGGTCATCTCCGCAGCTCGCCACCTGTTGGCACACCCAAAGTCCGACCTCGACACCATGATGCGCTTCATCCCCGGTCCCGACCTTCCAACGGGGGGCAGCATCGTCGGCCTCAACGGCATTCGCGACGCATACGCGACGGGCAAAGGTTCCTTCCGCGTCAGATCAACGACTCGGATCGAGAACGTCACCCCACGCCGCAAGGGCATCGTGGTCACCGAGCTGCCAATGGGCGTTGGGCCGGAGAAGGTGGTCGAAAAGATCTCGGACCTGGTCCGCAACAAGAAGTTGCAGGGCATCAGCGGCCTCGTCGACCTCACCGACCACGAGCAAGGGCTCCGGCTGGTCGTCGAAATAAAGAACGGCTTCAACCCTGACGCCATACTCGACGAGCTCTACCGACTCACTCCGATGGAAGACTCGTTCGGCATCAACAACGTCGCTCTCGTCGACGGCCAACCGCGGACGCTCGGGCTGCTCGAGCTGCTCCACGTATACCTCGAGCACCGAATCGACATCGTCCGGAGGCGATGCGAGTTTCGTCGCCGCAAGGCCTCCGAGCGCCGGCACCTGGTCGATGGCCTGCTCATTGCCATCGTCGACATCGACGAGGTCATCGCCGTGATCCGCGGTTCCGACGACGCCGCGCAAGCCAAGGAGCGTTTGATCGGCGTATTCGACCTGAGCGATGTCCAGGTGACGTACATCCTGGACATGCCATTGCGCCGCCTCACCAAGTTCAGTCGGATTGAGCTCGAGACCGAACGCGAGCAGTTGGTGGCGACCATCGACGAGCTCACAACGATCCTCGACGACGAGAAGATCCTGAGAAGGCTGGTGTCCTCAGAGCTCGCGGAGGTCGCGAAGCAGTTCGGGACCCCTCGCCGCACTGTTCTGCTCGAGTCGGCCGGCCAGCCAAGCAGCGCCGCCACACCCCTTGAGGTCAGCGACGACCCCTGCCGAGTGCTGATGTCGGCTACCGGACTGCTCGCCAGGACCGTCGACGAAGCGCCGCTCGAACCAGTCAGTAAGCGCGCCAAACACGACGTCGTCGTGGGCGACGTCGTCACGACGGCACGCGGTGATGTCGGTCTCCTCACGTCCGCGGGCGAGGTCGTCCGACTGTCGGTCCTCGACCTGCCCACCCTGCCTAACACTGCCGCCGGACCGACTCTCTCCGGTGGAGCGCCGGTTCGTGAGTTCGTCGACCTGGCTCGCGGTGAGCGGCCGCTGGGGCTGGTGCCCCTCGACGGCCCGGCGACCATCGCGCTGGGCACCCGACTAGGCACCGTGAAAAGGGTCACCATAGAGCCGTTGGCCAACAAGGCGAGGTGGGACCTCATCAGCCTCAAGGACGGAGACGAGGTGATCGGCGCAGCCGCCGCTACCGACACTGACGATGTCGTGTTCGTGACCTCAGACGGACAGCTGCTTCGCTTCGGCGCGTCAGCGGTCCGTCCCCAAGGCCGGACCGCCGGCGGCATGTCCGGCGTCCGGCTAGGTGCCGACGCAGAGGTGGTCTTCTTCGGCACCGTCTCAGACACTGTAGGAGCTGCCGTGGTCACCGTCGCTGGTAGTTCAGCTGCGCTCCCCGGCACCGAGGGCGGCAGCGTCAAGGTCACAGACTTCGGCGAGTACCCCGCCAAGGGCCGAGGGACCGGCGGGGTGCGGTGCCACCGGTTCCTCAAGGGTGTGGACACGTTGATCCTCGCGTGGGTAGGACCGGCCGCCCCGATCGCCTGCGCCGCCGCCGGCGTCCCGATCGAGCTTCCACCAGCCGTGGGGCGACGCGACGGTAGCGGCGAGCCCGCCGGCCAACCGATCGCCGCAGTGGGTTCGAGCCGCGGGTGACGCTCACCTGTTCGGCCAACGGCCGTGCCATCGGCGAACCCCTCGCCGGCACCGCCCCGCACGCCCGACTCTGGGTCCTGCTCGAGCAGCCGGGGCCGTGGGGCCGCGCTGCACCCCTCGAGAGCCGCCTGCCCACCCAAGTAGGACAAGCGCTCACCGAGCTCACTGAGTCGCGTCCGGTTCGCCTGGGGCTGATCAGGGCCGTCGGTACACACGCCGATGGCCAGGCCACTGCTCGCACTTTGTTGGTCGCCCGCACAGATGCTGACCACTCGTGGCTTGCGGCTCGGTCGATTACCGATGTCGAGGCCCTACCGGGTGAGCTCGACATCGCCGCACTCCTGACGTCCGACGGCGTTCCAGGCGCTCTCCCTGGTGAGCCGCTGCCGACGCCGGTCAGCGCCACGCTGGTATGCACGAACGCCAAGCGCGACCAGTGCTGCGCAATGCTCGGTCGCCCTTTGGCGGCTTCGATGGCCGCAGACGCCGAACTCGATACCCAGGTGTGGGAGACCTCTCACACCGGTGGCCACCGCTTCGCACCCACCTTCGCCTCGCTGCCAGACGGGTACCTCTTCGGGGGTCCGAACGCCGCCTCCCGCAGCCTGGACGCCTGCCGCGGCCGGTCCGCTCTGCCTCCGGCGGCCCAGGTTGCCGAGCTCGCGGTGTTACGCGAACGTGGCGCGCGGCGACCGCGTGCGCTCAGCGTTGCGCGCTCTAGTGACGACGGCTACCTCGTACGCGACGGCGCCGCAGTTTTCACTGTGCGGGTGACCGCCACGCCAGGACCTGACCGCCCCGAGAGCTGCGGCAAACAGCCGGTGCCCTCGTCGTGGTTCAGCACAACCGTAACCCCCAGCAACGTGTGAATTGGCGGTAGCCATAACGACCGCTGCCTGCCACAGTGTTGGCTCTCGACCCCCTCATCGGTCACGCGCACCGCGGACGCGTGACCGACCAGCCGATCATTGTCGAACGCCACGACGTGGACGCCACCGAGTCAGGTTGCCAGTCATCTTCGGTGAAGTCGCCGGGGAATGACTGCCACAGAAGGGCGCGCAACGCGGCTCGCACGGCGTCCGACAACTCGTCGGATGCCATCAACCGCAGCTCCACGTCACCAGTCGCCACGCGTTCGGCGTCTCTTGTCACATGGCCAGCATGCCGCACTCACAAACGCGGGGTGTTCTCCGATTCCTGTGCGCCAGGAGGGCCGAGTGGCTCTGACTTCGTCTCTCGTCCGCTCGGGGCGCCAGGTGCAGCATCACGTGGCGGTCGGGCTACGAACCAAGCTGCTCACATCTGGCGCGTCAAGCTGACCTCACCTGTGAGGTTTGGTGCCTGGCGCGGCTCCACCCCCTGGATTCCAGTGATGCGCTGCAGCGTGCCGGTCTCAAGATCGATGGCACACAGCGTGAGCCACTCGTTCTTGACCAAGTCGTTCACAGACTTGTGTTTGGCCAGCACTCGCTCGATAGCACAGGGCTCAGCGGCCACCACAGCAAGCAGTCGCAGCGGCTCGTGCACCAGCTTTCCGTGGTAGCGCACCGACTGCTCGGACAGGCCAGTCAGCAAGTCACCGGACGCTCCGGCAAGCACACCGAGACCGCCGACTGGATTGTGAGCGGTCTTACTACCTGACCCGAGGTTTTGTGGGTCTGCTGCTGAGAAGAAATACTGGGCATTGATCCATTGGGCCACCACGAGTGGAGCAGTCAGGATCGTCTCGAGCGCCACCCCGGCGGCGTCGTTTCTCGCCTCGTAGTCGTGCAAGAAGGCACGGCCGTTCAGATCCATTCCCCGGGTCAGCCGGCGCGGCGCCGCGATGAACATGGCGTTACCGACCAGCCCGTACTCATGCCGAACAGTGGCCCAGTCGCCTGACAAGCGGCGGGCTGTCGAGACGGCTCGTTCCTGGGTGCCTTTGACCAACGGAAGGGCCGCCGCACGTTCGGCAGTGGTGAGGTATCCGGCGCGTCGCAGGTCTAGGACCAGTCGGTGCAGATCCACCTTGCACTGGGCAGGTAGCTGCGGGTCACCGACAAACCTGACCTCGTCAGTTGCCGTGTCATGTTCTGCAGCCACGAAGGTGGTGTCTTTGGGAATCACGAGTCCACGTTCAGCCAGCTGAGCTCGGACGCCGGGGTCGTTCAGCGTTGATGCCGCGAGCCATGCGTTCAGCCCACCCCGTTGCCCTCCGCAGGCACCACAGTCGAACGCCGACTCGGTCGGATTGTTGGCCGACGTGCTGCCGTGTGCTGTCAAGACCACAAGAGGGGCGGTCATCGGGCCATGCAGGCCCGTCATCTGTACCAGGGCAGCAGCCGCATCGACGTCATGGGCAGGTTTCGGGCTCAATGCGATCGACCCTGCCTGTGGTGCTTTCGCGAACCACCCAGGAGACGCGGTGCGCGCCGTCGCTGTGAGACCACGCAGCGCGCCGATCTCGACGGCCGCAAACCCCCCGCCCACGCTGTTTAGGGCAGTGCTCAGTGCTGAGTTCAGCAGCTCGCGTACCGTCGCGGCCCGCCGATGAGCGACATCGATGGTGATGGTCGGCGAGAGCAACACCGGGTGGTGCATCGTCGTCGACGACCGACCCAGGCTCTGCACAGCGAATCCGAAGAAACCAGCAAAGCCGACGGTCCGGTATCGGCCCTCAGCTTCGAGGTGTCGGCGCATCGGTTCGCTGCGCGGATCGATGCAAAAGACCAGGTCGGCATCGGACCGGATCTGTGGCGCCGGATCGCCTTCCCGCGCCCGCCCCGCTAGTTCAGCAAGCACCGGAACCCGCTGCGCACTCTCGGCGGCGGACAGTGCCGCCAGCGCCGGCGCGCCGACAACCGCAAGCGTCGCTCTCCCAGCAAGCGGGCGATCTGCCACACGTAGTGCCAGCCTGGTCGCCACCCGGACAGCCATCAGATCAACGAGGGCCTCAACAGCAAGAGCCGCCTCAACAGTGCCACGGCGTCCAAGAAACCCGGACCAGCCAGGAAGCCTCAGCAGTTGTTGCCGGAGCCATACCTCGCAGGCGTCCACCGGCTCACCGGATTCCTTCACCCCGGCCACCACCACGTCCAACGCATCGGCCGGCAACATCTCCAGCCACGTTCGTGCTGGTGCCGTGAAGACCCGGTCATGCACCGCAACGGTTCGGAACCACTGCCAGAGGGACGCCGATCGCCTCGGGGCCGGCCAGGGCGCATCGCCTGTGTCGGTCCACGAGCTGAGCCAGCCGGCCACGACGTCATCCACCTGGCCGAGCGGTTCAGCAGGACGCGCCGGAAGACCGGGCAACGTGGCCCAGCCGCGTCCGGCCGCAACGCTCGTCACCGCCTCCCCGAAGGGACGGTTGATGAAACCAAGAAGCGGATTCGAGGCGATAAATCCTTGCCACGTCCACGAGGGTGGGATCGACTCTGCCGCAAGCCGCAGCTGCTGGCGCACGATGGCGCGATCCTCGACGAGGGCGGCGACCACAGGCGTCCAGGCCGGGTCTGGGGTGTGCCGACGACGCAGCCGCACGGCTGAGTGGGGATGTGCCCAGCGATGCAGCCGGACCCACAACTGCTCAGGTTGCCGGTAGGTCAGCCAGGCAAAAGCCAAGGAAGTCACGAGCATGGCTGCCGCGACCGCCCAAGGCAGCACGCCCTGGGTCGTGTTGGAAAGCCTCAGGTAGCCACCAAGGGCGTGCACGCCGCCCGCTACCGCACCGACGACAGCAACAGCGATCGCCGCTGCGATCACCTGAGTACGTACCCGCGCACTGAAGGAGAGCAGCCCACATCCCGCGGCACTGAACGCCACCACGAGCGTGACAGAGGTGACCGGTTGCGACCAAGCCCCCACCAC
>JAJAYM010000096.1 GCA_027117675.1 Actinomycetes bacterium
CATGCCGCACGTCTGCCCCGACCGCGTCAGCTGCGAGCACCCACACAGCAGTCGTCCAGTGGCGGGGCAGGTGGAGGGCGATCGCAGACCCCGGCCCCACTCCGCACTCCAGAACCAGCAGATTCACCGTCTTGGCCACCCAGTTGGCCAGGGTGGCGGTGGAGAGCTCGACGCGTTCACCCGTGGCATCGTCGTAGTAGGTCATGAGCGGGCTGGCGGGATCGCTCGCCAACGCGCGGCGCAGATGCTCAGAGGTTGAGGTCACCGGAGTTACAGTAGGGAACTGTCTCCAGCCAGGCGCATGCCCGGCCGATGGAACCAGGGAGTTTTCGCTTCCTATCGGACCACCGACTTCCCCCCGGAGAGGCTCCTCGTGCGTTTCCCCCGTCCGGCCCCGGCCGGCGCGCTGTTCGCCATCGTCCTCGTCGTCCCCACCGTCGTCGTGGTGCCGACCTTTACCGGTTCTCGGGCCACCCCGCACCCGGTGACGCCGCAGGTGCAGCAGCTGCGCCTTGCCGAAGGCGACCTGGCGGAGTCGAGCACCGCCCCCATCCCAGACGAACTTGCGGCCTCATGGCGTGAGCTCGACGGGCAATCGGCAGCCTCGGCGGCTCGGGCAGCAGGACGGCCCCCGATGCTGGTCACCGAGCCGATCGAGACCGACGACTACCGGATGTTGGGCGTCACCTGGACCGGCGCACCGCCGAGCGAGGACGGAGCGGTCGTCGTGACCGCGAGGACCCGAACCAGCGGCGAATGGACCGACTGGTTCGACCTGCACACCATGGTCGACGGTGGCACCGTGGCCTCGCCAAATGGTCGCTACGCGACCGTGCCCTACTGGGCGGGCGAATCCGATGGTGTTCAGGTGCGGGTCGACGCGGTCGGCGATGCCGAGCCGAATGATGTGCGCGCTGACCTGATCGAGCCAGGCACGTCCGACGCTGACGCTGCCATCACCGAGCCCTGGAGCGGGTCGACGGCATCGGCGTCGACCAACAAGCCACCGATGGTCACGCGCGCTGAGTGGGGTGCCGACGAGTCGCTGCGTGACAAGCGTCTTGAGAACAACGCGACGATCGACGTCGCCTTCGTGCACCACACGGCGGGTAGCAACAGCTACAGCCGTAGCGAGAGCCCAGCCGTGGTGCGTGGTCTCTACAGCTACTACGTGCGCACCTTGAAGTACTCAGACATGGGCTACAACTTTCTCGTCGACAAGTATGGGACGGTCTACGAAGGCCGAGCTGGCAGCATCACCAAACCCGTGCGGGGAGCGGCGACCGGCGGGTTCAATACCGACTCGATGACGGTGGTCGCGATGGGCAACTTCGAGACAGCCGCGCCTTCGGACGCGATGCTGCGGGGCATCTCCAAGGTGCTGGCTTACCGGCTCTCGCGCTACCACCGTGATCCGTACGGCACCAAGGTTCTGACCGCCGAGGTCGGGTCGTCGCGCTATGACGACGGCGAGAAAGCCCGCTTCAAGGTGATATCCGGTCACCGGGATGCCGGCTACACCGCTTGTCCTGGCCAGAAGCTCTATGACCGGATGCCTGCCATTCGCAAGCTCACGTTGGACGCCATGGACTCGAGTTTGGTGGAACCGACGATCTCGGACCGAACGGTGTCGATGAGTTCTGATCCTGAGATCGCTGTGCGCGCCGGTGTCCTGCACCAGCAGAACTGGACGCTGACCGTCCGCGACTACTGCAGCGGCACCATTGTGCGCCGGCTGACCGGCACTGCTTCACCGCGCGACCCGATCAGGACGACGTGGCGTGGTGGCACCGAGAACGGCAAACAGGCATCCCCCGGTCGCTACCGAGTCACGCTGACGAGTTCGGGTAATGGCACCAGCGCTTGGCCCTTTGAGCGTTCGGTGCTGATCGGAGTTGGCGGGGGCTCGGCTGCTCCGGTCACGAGCTCACTGGGGACGACAGCGGCTGGCACCTATGTGCCCCTTCGGCCTCGCGCCTTGGTCTCGACCGCAGACGGGACCGGGATCAAGGGTCGGCTCATCCTCGGCACCGACCGCAGGCTCGACGTCCAGGTGCTGGGCCGCGCCGGCGTACCGAGCAGTGGTGTCTCTGCCGTGGCGATTTCAGTGGCCGCCGAGTGTGCGAGCACGGGGACGCGGATCTCGGTGAGCCCGGACAAGGTGACTGGGACCGGAGCGCGGGTTCTCTCCCTCGGTGCCGGTGCGACCGCCCGTGGGTTTGCCATGGTGCGGGTTGGGCCTGGGGGCGGAATCCGCTTCCACAACCAAAGCGGCGCGGTAGCGCTCAAAGCGTCTGTGGTCGGGTACGTGAGCACAGGGGGCGGCGGTGGTTCGCTGACAGCGCTGCGCCGAACCGCGCTCGGCGGAGCCAGTCCACTGTCGGTCGGTACGTCTGCCGTCGCCGTCGATGTTGCTGGTCGGGCTGGCGTTCCCGCCGACGCACGAGCGGTCGTCCTCGCGATCCGGCGATCCGGCGACTCGCCGGTTGCGTCGGTATGGGCTTGGCCGAGCGGCGGCGAGCAGCCACCTACGCCGACGTGGCGGCGTCCGCGAGGCAGCGGAAGTGTTTCTCAAGTCATCGTGCCGCTCGGAGACAACGGTGAGATGCGTGTTGCCGCTGACCGATCCGGGCCGATGTCCATCGATGTCGCCGGGTATGTGGCGGCTGGCGACTCACGCGACTTCCACCCGGTCGTACCGCGGACACTGCTGGGAGATGGTGTTCAGCTCGGCAAGGGCGACGCGCGGACCGTCAGCGTGCGCGGACGTGCCGGCGTGTCCTCGAACGCCACAGCGGTGGTCGTCCAGCTCACCGGTTCGGCGGCCAAGGACCCCGGTCGACTCACGCTCTGGCCGCGTTCGGCCAGCGAGCCTCGAACCGCTGACCTGATCGTGCCGGCGCGCGGATCGCGGGAGACCTTGGCGATAGTTCGGCTCGGCCAGGGCGGCGATCTGCGAGTCGGGTCGATGGACTCCCGACTCCGGGCGAACCTCACCGTGATCGGCTGGATTCGATAAAACAGCAGGTCAACGGGGGTTGGCTCAGGTTCGGCCGGCCTTCTGCCGAGACACGTGTCTGTGACGGGTGTGACGCATGAGACGAACCGAACCCCTGCAGCGCTGACCCATCGGATCCCGTTGGCAGGCTTGGTGGTCGGCACCGCCCTGGCCATCATCGCTGGAGTGATCGCCGTGATGGCTCCGCCAGTGCGCGCCGCTAGCGCGGTCGAGGCGTACGCCGTGCCGGGCAGCCGCACGTTTGAACTCTCCGGTCTCGGCTACGGCCATGGCATCGGAATGTCGCAGTTCGGGGCTGAGGGGATGGGACGCCTCGGCAAGAGCTACCGCGAGATCGTAAAGTTTTACTACCCCGGCACCAACCTCACTGAGGTCGGAGCCGGACGACAGATCACCGTGGGGCTCTCCGACGTGGTCCGCAGCACACAGCAGGGTTCGGCAGTCGTCATCAAAGACCGCAGGGGATTGTCGCTCAGGTACCAAGGAAGCTCGGTCGGCCTGCCTGGGCAAGTGGGCGGCCGGTCGGTCGACTCGTTCCGGGTGGTCCGCGGCAGCGGTGGACTCGCGGTCTGGGCCGTCTCGCCGGCGAAGACGGTCAAAGTCAAGGGGGGGATGAATCGTTCGGTTAGGTGGCAGACCAGTGCCGACGTCAGCGAGAGTCGGATCGCCGTCCAGTCTGAGAGCGGACGAACCCGTGTCTACCGCGGCTGGTTTGACGTCAAACTCGGTTCGTCGTCGGTGCTGCCGGTCAACCGACTGCTGCTCGAGGACTACCTACGCTCGGTGGTCTCGTCCGAGGTCCCCAGCTCGTGGACCGATGCCGCGTTGCGCGCGCAGGCAGTTGCGGCACGGAGCTATGCGCTGGTGGCCCAACTCAACGCTCGCGCGGCCCACCGCGCCTATGACATCTGCGACACGACGAACTGCCAGGTGTATGCACCAATCTCAGGAGAGAGCGGACCCGAGGTACGTGCCGTGCGCGCCACTTCGCGTCAATACCTGCGCTATGCCGGCCAGCCGGTCTTTGCGATGTTCAGTTCCGCCAATGGCGGCTACACGGTTTCCGGCGGGCGGCCGTACCTGGTCGCCAAGCCAGATCCGTACGACGGAGTCGTGACCGGTTCGTCGAACTGGGGCCACAAGTGGAGCACCTCGATCGACGCTACAAAATTGGAAAACGCTTGGCCGCAGATCGGCCGGCTACAGAAGCTCAAGGTGCTCGGGCGGGACGGAAACGGTCAGTGGGGCGGACGGGTGATGTCGGTCGGACTCGTCGGGAGCAAGAGCACCGTCAGCGTGTCAGCGGACAGCTTTCGTTGGGCTACGGGAATCAAGAGCACCTGGTGGACGATCACCAACGCCGACGGCAGTGTGCGGGCTCCGGCGAAGAACGTCCGAGTCGATCGAAGCGATCGCTCCGCTGTGGTTCTTTGGGGTGCGCCAGACACGGACAAAACCGTTGAGGGATACCGGATCACGGTGTCCTCCTCCGACACGAACTATCGAGTCAAGGCCGGAGCCCGTCGGGTGCGCGTTGCGGGGCTGACGAATGGCAGGGAGTACCGCGCGCGGGTGGCTCCGATCTACCAGGCCGGACCGGGCCCGGCCACCGCGACGCCGGCGTTCGTACCCACCTCCTCCTACTCGTACTTCCAGTCGCTTGCGGCGTCTCGCTTGGTCGAACGCGGCGAGACCGTCGCCGCACAGCGCGGAGGGACCGTCTCGGTTGACGTACTCGGCGGCGGCCGCGCGCCGGCGTCTGGAACGCGCGCCGTAGCCGTTCGGGTTACGGCTGCCACCGCGAGCAACGCCGGCCGGGTGCAGGTGTGGCCGTGCGGAGCGCGCGATCGCGCTCAGGTGGCCGTCTCCTACCAGACGATCGGAGCTAACGCCGGTCTCGCGACCGTTCCGGTGCCGGCCACCGGACGGATCTGTATCGGTGCGAACACCAATCTTGGGTCGCTCGACGTCGACCTGCTCGGCTACTACACGTCATCTGGGGTAGGGACCAAGGCGTTGCGATCTGTCGCGGCGCGTCGTCTCGTCAACAGCTCAAGTGGCTTCGGTTGGTCATCTGGGCGCCTTGAGTCCGGCGAGCCGCGCACCGTCCAGATCGCCGGACGCGAAGGTGTGCCCGGTGGGGCGCGGACGGTGCTCGTCAGCGTTGGTCTCGTGAACCCGTCCGACACGGCAACGCTGAGCGTTGCGCCGGGGGGCTCGCCGGTCTCGTTGGGTGCGGCCGTCCGGGCGCCAGCCAAATCATGGCGGACCGCAACGACCGTCGCCAGACTTGATGCCGATGGTCGGTTGCCGCTCCGGCTGACCAAAGGTAAGGCGCAGGTACAGGTCGATGTGCTCGGCTGGTTCCGTCCGCAGAAGGGCGAACGGTCGGGGCGCTTCCGCAGTATGAAGGGTTTCACAGCGCTCGGCTCAGGTACTACCGGCGACCTGACGGCGGGATCTTCCCGCTCGGTGCGGGTACGTGGCGGGGAAACTGGCGTCCCCGGTGCTGCGTCTGCCGTCGTGGTGCAGGCGTTGGCACGCAGTGATTCCAGCAGCGGCTACCTGACGGTTCTGCCGACTGGATCGTCGAAGGACGCCCGTCCGCTGCTCGCCTTTGACAGAAAGGGCACGCAGCGCACCTTGATGGTGGTTCCGGTCGGTGCCGACGGGAAGATCACGGTGACTGCCAAGGGTGCCGACGCCGCAGTGTCGTTCCGCGTGGTCGGCTGGTACTCCTGACCCGCTCGATCTTTGGTCGCCTCTAGGGTGACGTCATGCGCGAAGCTGTCCTGCTGGTCGGTGGTCAGGGCACCCGGCTGCGTCCGCTCACGCTGACCACCCCCAAGCCACTGCTCCCGGTTGCTGGCGTTCCGTTTCTCACCCACCAGCTCGCCGCGCTGCGTCAGGCGGGCGTTGAGCATGTCGTACTCGCGACCTCGTACCGGGCCGAAATCTTCGAAGAGACGTTCGGTGACGGGTCGCCAGTCGGCCTCCGCATCACGTACCTGCACGAGGAGATTCCCCTGGGCACCGGCGGCGCCATTCGCAACGCTGCCGACGGGTTGCAGTCCGAGCCAGAGGATCCGGTGGTCATTCTCAACGGTGACGTGCTCTCTGGGCACGACCTGGCCGGACAGATCGACTTTCACTGTGCGGCTGACGCCGATGTCACGCTGCACCTGGTCGAGGTTCCTGACGCCCGGGCGTACGGGTGCGTGCCCACTGACGAGGAAGGTCGGGTGCGAGCGTTCCTGGAGAAGATGGATCAGCCGGTGAGCAACTGGATCAACGCCGGTGCCTACGTGTTTCGACGGTCGGTGATCGACGCGATTCCGGCTGATGAGGTGGTTTCAGTCGAACGCGATTCCTTTCCCGGACTTCTGGCGGCTGGCCGCGACGTGCGGGCGTGGAAAGAGAGCGCGTACTGGTGCGATGTTGGAACGCCCGAAGCTCTGGTCCGCTGCTCAGCGGATGTGGTGCTTGGCTTCGCCCCGTCAGCGGCGTTCACTGAGCCTCCCGCTCCGGCATGGTTCGGCGATGCCGACCACCCGCCGACGGATGCGTCCGTTTCCGGCGGTTCGGCGATCGCAGCGGGTGTTGTCGTGGAACCTGGCGCCATCATCGACGGATCGATCGTGATGGCTGGTGCGGTGATTGGCGCTGGCTCGGTGGTGACGCGTAGCGCGATCGGATCGGAAGCGGTAGTCGGTAACGGAGCAGTCGTTCTCGACTCAGTTCTTGGTGACCTCGCGCGCGTCGCCCCTGGTGCGCATCTGGCGCCCGGGACGCGGGTGGAAGCGGCCATCTGAGTGCCGGCTGTTGAGCGCAACTGGGTACCGGGCTATCCCGTTGACCTGAAGGCGATCCTCGGCCCACTGAGCCGGGGACCGCAATACCGGACGTCCCGGTTCGAAGCTTCGCGAGCCGGTCCGGCTCCAACAGCGTGGTGGGCCACGTCGACACCTGACGGTCCCGCGACCCTGCGACTCGTCTCTCAGCCTTCCGACGGTTGCGTACGGGCAACGTCGTGGGGACCGGGTGCGCAGTGGTTGGTAGCGGGCGTTCCTACGTTGCTCGGGGCTACTGATGTGCCGGACGATTTCGTCCCCGCGCATCCGGTCGTCGCCGAGACGCTGCGTCGGGCGCCGGGCTGGCGCATGCTTCGCACCAGGCGACCGTTCGATGCCTGCGTTGCCGCCGTCATCGAGCAGAAAGTGACCGGTCTTGAGGCGCGACGTTCCTGGCAGTCGCTGGTCCGTCAGTTCGGTGAGCCGGCTCCCGGCCCCGCGCCGTCCGGAATGATGGTGCTGCCCACCCCCCAGGCATGGCGAAGAATCTCCGATGCTGACTTCCACCGCGCAGGAGTCACGCCCCACCGCATCCGCACTTTGCGCGTGGTCGCATCAGCGGCCGCTGCCATCGAGCGGACAGCTGAGTCTTCAGGTGTCGAGGCTGATCGTGTGCTGCTGGCGCTGCCGGGAGTCGGTGTCTGGACATCGGCGGAGGTGCGGCAGCGCGCGCACGGTGATGCCGATGCAGTGTCGTTCGGTGACTACCACGTCGCGAAGGACATCTGCTGGTGGCTCACTGGCGAGCGAGGTGATGACGCGCGCATGGCTGAGCTGCTCGAGCCGTACTCCGGTCATCGCTTCAGGGTGCAGCGGCTGATGGAGCTCGCGGGTGCCGGTGCGCCAAGGCGCGGGCCGCGGATGGCTGTGCCGCAGCATCGCGGCCGGTGACCGTCGGCGTGGGTGCTCGGACGAGGTTGGGGCTCGGTCGGTGGCGGAGTTCGCGTCTGGCCACCGCAGGGCGATGAGCCAGACGTTGACCAGCAGCACGAAACCTAGGCCGGCCCCGATGAGATCGGGCTCTTCCGCAAGGATCAAGACAGTCCAAAACCCAAAGCTGCAGGCTGCGGTGGCAAGAGCGCCGAGCGCGGCGGGCCGGATCAGATAGCCGGAGAAGGCGAAAGCAACGCGAGGTCTCGGCCTATCGACGTCGACTTCGGGGTTGCAGTCGTCATCATGCGCCGAGTGTCCTACGGCTCGCTCTGCTGTGTCACAGGACCGGCGCCGTTCACTCATTTGGTCGCCGTCATTCGATGGTGAGGGGGTCGGGTGGGGGGATGGGGCTGTGGTGGGAGGTGAGCCGGGTGGGGTGGGTGAAGGTGATGGTGGTGTTGGCGCCGTCTGGTCCGGTGATGATGGTCCAGGTGCCGTCGTGGATGGCGCGGTGGTGGTGGCCGCAGAGGAGGAGTCCGTTGGCGAGGTCGGTGGTGCCGCCGTGCTGCCAGGGGTTGATGTGGTGGGCGTGGGTCCAGGGGGCGGTGCAGCCGGGGAAGCGGCAGCCGCGGTCGCGGGCCCACAGGGCGGTGCGTTGGGC
>JAJAYM010000097.1 GCA_027117675.1 Actinomycetes bacterium
CACCCGCTCTCAGCAGCGATGCGGCCTGACGCGACGTGACGGCGAAGTCCGCTGACAACCTCGGAATCGACCAGGTGCGGCGCGTGCAGTTGCTCACTGGCCAGCGACTCGCGTGCCGGTCCAGCGTTCAACAACCCGGACAGGGCTGCCGAGGCGTCGAGCACGATCACCTGGTGGCGCGCTCCCGCTCGACACCCTCGACAATCGTGAGCACGTCGACACCCAGGTCTGGAAGCGCGCCCATCAATCCGGGATTGTCAGCGCGACGAGAGACATCGGACAGCTCGCGAACCGCAACCGCACCGACCGAGGTGCCGTCACGATCCGCCAGCTGCTGGAGCCTCCGCACGACGTCCTCAGGCACGTTCCGCAAGTACAGAGTCTTCATGTCGCACAATGCTAGCAATATGGTTGCATCATAGCGAGAGTATCCCGCTGGGTGATCAGGTTGCGGCTATCCAGAACCAGTCGCGACACGGCGATGGCATGTACTGCCAACGGGGGTGGTGACCATGGCGACACGCAACGTGGTCCTGAGCATGCACCAGCACGAACTCGTGGAGTCGATGGTGAAGTCTGGGCTCTACCAGAACGCCAGTGAGGTGCTGCGCGAGGGCCTTCGGCTCGTGGAGCGCGAGAAGGCCTCGGAGGATGCCAAGGGGGGCCTGCGCCAGGCCGCCGAGCAGGGTTGGTCGGATCTCGCCTCGAGGCGTTGTGATGAGGTCGATGACGAGTCTCTCGACGACTTCATCGGCCAGCTGGCTGATGACGAGGTATCGCCTCACCCATACAGCCCAGGCCGACATCATGGCGATCCTCGCCTGGTCGCACGAACAGTTCGGAGAGGAAGCGCGCAATCGCTACGAGAGCGCGGTGACCGTGTGTTGAGGAGCGAGAACCCGACGCCGCTGTGGTCGCTGTGGTCGCGGCGTCGTCGTACCCACGAGCACGGCCGCGTACGGCGTGCTGCAGCCTGGGGCTGCACGAGCGGGGCGATCCAAGCAGAACTGGCTCCCGAGGGCAGGCGATCGGAGACGCTCACACGTCGGTATCGACTCTCAAGCTGTCTCCGACCGAGATCGTGCCGGGCTCGATGACCGCGCCGTAGGTGCCGAAGTTCGCCCCAGGCCCGAGTACGGAGTTCTGACGGCCGCGGTAGGCCGTGATCAGGCGGAGGGTCTGGAGGTTCACCGCCCCGGAGTCCGGGTCGCGGGTGGTGGCGGCACAGCGCTTGACCGGGCCACCGGCCCGCAGGATTGCGTCGCCGATCTCCAGTCTCTTCCCGTTCCAGGAATCCTCGACGTGTGGGTCGCCGCCCGAGAACTCGATCAACATGCGGAACCGACGCGAGTCGAGGCCCGAGATGCCCGCGTGGCGCGCAAGTTGCTCCACGGAACCAGTCCCGAGCAGGGTCGCCGGCTCGACGTCGAAGGCGGGTCTGCGGGCTCGGACGAGCTGGACACGCCGGCCCACGATGTCGGAGAAGAAGGTGCTCCACGCGGGGTCTGCGACCACATCACCCACGAGCGTGCGAAGCCCCCACATGTCGGTATCGACCGCCAAGGACGGCTCGGCGATCCCGGCAGCCAGCACCTCATCATCGCGGGTGACCTCGAGTCGTTGGCTCTCGCTGTCGTACGCAGCACTCAGGCCGTACAACCCGGGGTTGCGCGTGCAGCTCTGCAGCGTTCCCGTGTCGTCGATGAGGTAGAACAGCCGGTCGCCAGCGGCGCCGTGCACCGTCAGATCGATCGATTCAGGATGGTGGAGCGACAGTCCCTTGATCAGAGCGGTCGACAGGCGGGTGATGGTGTAGTTGATCCGCACGAGGCTCAGCCTGCCACGCGGGTCGCCCACCGTTCTGGCTCACGGCTAGAGCGGTGACCTCCAGCCGCGCGACAGGCAGTGGAAAGATGCGCCCGCTGACACCTCGCGAGCACTGGCCCTGACCTGGACCCGGACGGTGGACACGGGGTGATGCGGCTTGATCTGCTGTACGGAGTACCACTATCCCCTGCGCGCCGCCCGCTTCGCTGCGGCCTCCGCGCGTTGCTCTACGAACTGCGTGGCCTGCTCATCCAACGCCGTGATCGCGGTGGCGAGCTCCTCGCGGGCTCGCTCACCCTCGTCGTCCAGGCCCTCGAGCTCGAAGAGTCGCCACTGCCGCACCAGAGGCATGACGATGTCGTCGTGGTGGATGCGGAGGTCGTAGATGCCAGCCCTGGCCATCTGCACCGCCTTCCGGGCGAAGCCCGGGATCACGGAACCCGGCATCTGAAAGTTGATGACCTCGTCGGCGATGGCACGCATCGTGAGTCCGGGTGCAAGCTGCAACGCGGCTTCGACGATGTTGCGGTAGAAGATCATGTGGAGGTTCTCGTCCTTCGAGACGCGGGTGAGCAACCGCTCAGCGACCGGGTCCTCGGTGATCCGGCCAGTGTTGCGGTGCGAGACTCGTGTCGCGAGTTCCTGGAAGGACACATAGGCGCACTCGTGCACGAGCGGCTTCTCACCAGAGTCGAAGCCGGCTTCCATGGTCTGCATCCGCGCCCGTTCGAGCTCGTCAGGGTCTACGCCGCGGGTGACCAGGAGGTAGTCGCGGATGCAGAAGGCATGACGGCCCTCCTCGGCGGTCCACCGGTTCACCCACTCGCCCCACGCACTATCGCGGCCGAACGCCCGCTCGACCTCGCGGTGGTAGCTCGGCAAATTGTCCTCCGTGAGGAGGTTCACCTCGAGCGCGGTCCGGGCGATCGGTGAAAGCGTGGACTCCTCCACGGACCACGGTTCGCCGTCGAGAAGCGCGAAGTTGCGGCCCTCACTCCAGGGGACGTACTCGTGGGGCATCCAGTCCGAGGCCACCCCCAGATGCCGGTTGAGGTTGGCCTCGACAGTCGGTTCCAGCTCCTTGAGGAGGATCGCAGTGTCCATGTCTCGGCCTACCACCTCCGGGGCCTCGGGAGATAGCCCCTGACGGCGATCTCGCCGAAATACTGTTTCTCGACAACGAGGTCGACACGTTCCACCGGCCGACGAAGGACGCTCCATGAGGCCAAGGAGACCGTAGTCAGCGCCCGTGACGCGGCGTGGGTGAAGATGGTCGATCCCGCAGAGGCCCAGCCACGTTTGGCGTTGTCGAGAGGAAGAAGCCTGTGGACGCTCAGGAACTCGAGACGTCGCCGCCGTGCGATCTCTGCGGTGCGCCGATCGGTCCTGACCGCCTCGAGGCGCTGCCTGAGGTGAGGACGTGCATCGCGTGCGCGAGCTTGCGCAAGCGTCCGTCGCGGGGTCGGACCTGCTCGTGACTGGCGGCGCCGGTGAGGAGCACCGACACGTCGATCGGTCCATCGCCGCCTGGACAGTGTCGGTCGGCCTGGCCGGGCATCCGACAGGAAGCTGTCCGGCGCCGCGGCAGCACGTCGTGTCACGGCTTGGTTCATCGCGGGTCAGCGCTGGTACGGAGACTGAACGCGGGTCGGAGCCGAGACGTTCAACGCGCTCCCCCAGTAGACGCGCCTGATGGCGCAAACCTCACTGACCGCCGCCGATCCGCTCGTCATTCCCATCTCGTGTGGGCAGACCTAGCGTTCTTGAGGATCGACCGAGCTCGGAACGCGAGACAGGCTCTGGGCATCCCGACCGCTCCGATCGGGGCGCACCGGCGCTCTCGATCGCCGACCTGTTGCGCCTGGACCTCAAGGTGCGGGACTACGAGCGCCCCCACCAC
>JAJAYM010000098.1 GCA_027117675.1 Actinomycetes bacterium
ATGACGGTGTGCGCCTTGCCGAAGAGCGACTTGCAGATGATCGCGGTGCGTTTGCCTTGTTCGCGTGCCTCGATGGCAGCCCTGAGCCCGGCGCCTCCCGCGCCGATCACGACGACGTCGTAGGAGTGTCGTTCGAGGTCGGTCATTCGGAAACCCTTCGCGGTGGGTGGAACCTAGAAGAACGTGGGGTCGGTGATCGTGCCGGTGGCGAGCATGCGGATGTAGAAGTCGGTGAAGGCAACGCCGAAGAGCGACAGCCACGCGAAGAGCGGGTGCCTGGTGTTGAGCCGACTGATCATGGTCCAGGCCCGGTATCGGACCGGGTGTTGGGAGAAGTGCTTGAGGCGTCCGCCGAAGGTGTTGCGACAGGAGTGGCAGGAGAGGGAGTAGAGCCACAGCAGGGTGGCGTTCGTTAACAGAACCAAGGTGCCGAGCCCCATGTGCCCCCACTCGCCGTCGGAGTTGCGGAAGCCGAGGAGGGCGTCCCACGTAAGGATCACGTTGAAGACGAGGCCCGCGTAGAAAAACCATCGGTGGGAGTTCTGCAGGATCAGCGGCGCCCTGGTCTCGCCGGTGTAGGTGCGGTGTGGCTCGGCGACAGTGCAGGCTGGCGGCGAGAGCCAGAAGGACCGGTAGTAGGCCTTTCGGTAGTAGTAGCACGTCATCCGGAAGCCCAGCGGGAAGACCAAAATCAGTAGGGCGGGCGAGAGCGGGTACCAGTCGCCGACCAGGCGGCCGAAGTCGTCTGAGCCTTCGACGCAGTTGGCAGAGACGCACGGGGAGTAGAACGGAGACAGGTAGGGCGAGGCGTAGTAGTAGGCGTTCTCGAAGGCGCGCCAGGTGGCATAGACGACGAAGCTGAGCAGCACGCCGGTAGTGATGGCCGGCTGCAGCCACCAGCGGTCGGTTCGGAGAGTGCGGGCGGCTATGCGCGCGCGTCCAGGTCCTCCGGTCCCTGCTGAGAGTGGGCCGGAGGCAGTCGTTTGGGTCATGGATTCTCCGAAGTCGGACGGCCGGTGTCGGGCGGTCTGGGGGTCACTCTCGGTCGGCGTCGCTCCAGAACTCCGGGGGGTAGTCGTGATCGGGGATCATGATCGGCTCACCCGCACCGGGCTGTGCGGCATCTGGGCCGGCAAGGATGTCGAGGTCCTCTCTGATCCGCTGCGCGTCGGCGAGCAGGCGTCGCATATCGACGCTGTCACCGTGCCGGGCCTTCAAGTGCTCGACTGCGCGCACGAGATCGCGGGCAGCTCTGCGGGCAGCGCTGACGTCCTGGGACGGGATGGTCACGCTCGCTACCTCCAGGTCACGAGGGCGTCGGCCCTAGGGTTGGGGCGTGACGCCAGTCACATCGACGATCGCAGTCTGTCCGACGCTGGGCCGGGGCGCCAGCACCTCGAGCGATCTGGTGTTGGCGGGGGCCGGGATCGACGCCTCACTGGCCGCGTAGACTGCTCCTGCCGCCAGTCGGCGGCCGTTTCCCTGTCTTGAGAGCGAGCCGGCACGCCCATGGCGTCATCAGCCTCATCCACCTCCAAAAGGACCGTCCAGCGCAGCGACTTGCGCAACGTCGCCATCGTGGCTCACGTTGACCACGGCAAGACCACGCTGGTCGATGCCATGCTCTGGCAGTCCGGCGCCTTCCGCGAGAATGCTGACATCGCTGACCGAGTCATGGACTCGATGGACCTGGAGCGTGAAAAGGGCATCACGATCCTCGCCAAGAACACTGCGGTGCGGCACCACATGGACGATGGGGAGGACGTCACCCTCAACATCATCGACACCCCAGGGCACGCAGACTTTGGTGGTGAGGTCGAGCGCGGTCTGGAAATGGTCGACGGAGTACTCCTGCTGGTCGACGCGAGCGAAGGTCCGCTGCCGCAGACACGCTTCGTGCTCCGGAAAGCGCTGCAGAAGGGACTGCCCGTTGTCCTCGTTGTGAACAAGGTCGATCGACCGGACGCCCGCATCAAAGAGGTCGTCGACGAGACGTACGAGCTCTTCCTCGACCTGGACGCCGACGAGAGCCAGATCGACTTCCCCATCGTGTACGCGTCGGCGAAGAATGGCCGTGCCTCGCTGAACAAGCCAGCGGACGGTGGTCTACCTGACAGCGAGAACCTAGAGCCACTCTTCACCGCCATCGTCGAGACGATTCCAGCCCCGACCTACGACCCCGACATGCCGCTCCAGGCGCATGTCACCAACCTCGATGCCTCTCCGTACCTCGGGCGTCTGGCTCTCTGCCGCGTGCACAACGGGACGATCACCAAGGGCCAGTCAGTCGCCTGGTGCCGGGCTGACGGGACCATCGAGCGTGTCAAGGTCACCGAGTTGCTGATCACCGAGGCCCTTGATCGGGTACCAGCTGAGTCAGCTTCGCCCGGCGACATCATCGCCGTGGCGGGTATCCCCGAGATCACTATCGGCGAGACGCTTGCCGACGCCGACGACCCGCATCCACTTCCCGTCATCACTGTCGACGAGCCGTCGATCTCGATGACAATCGGTATCAACACCGCGCCGATGTCAGGGCAGAGCGGCAAGAAGCTCACCGCGAGCATGGTTAAGACCCGTCTTGAGGCTGAGCTCATCGGAAACGTGTCGATCCGCGTTGCGGAGACTGAGCGTCCTGACACCTGGGAGGTCCAGGGACGCGGTGAGCTGCAGCTCGCGGTGCTGGTCGAGATGATGCGTCGGGAGGGGTTCGAACTTACCGTCGGTAAGCCGCAGGTCGTGACCCGCCAGGTGGACGGCAAGGTGCACGAGCCGGTCGAGCGGCTGACCGTCGACATTCCCGAGGACTACCTCGGCGTCGTCACTCAGCTAATGGCCCTGCGCAAGGGGCGCATGGAGCAGATGGTCAACCACGGAACCGGTTGGGTGCGCATGGAGTACCTGGTGCCGGCTCGCGGAATGATCGGCTTCCGTACCGAGTTTCTCACCGAGACGCGTGGAACTGGCCTGCTGCACCACGTCTTCGAGCGTTATGAGCCGTGGCACGGTGAGCTGCGAACGCGTCCCACCGGTTCGTTGGTCGCTGACCGCCGAGGTGCTACCACCGGGTTTGCCCTCGCTAACCTGCAGGAGCGCGGGACGATGTTCGTCGGGCCGGGCACCGAGGTGTACGAGGGAATGATTGTTGGCGAGAACTCTCGGTCGGACGACATGGACGTCAACCCGACCAAGGAGAAGAAGCTTACCAACATGCGCCAGTCATCTGGTGACATCTTGATTCCACTCATTCCGCACAAGCAACTCTCCTTGGAGCAGGCATTGGAGTTCTGCCGCGAAGACGAGTGTGTGGAGGTCACGCCGGCAACCGTTCGCCTACGCAAGGTGGTGCTCGACCAGAACGAGCGAGGCCGCACCAGGGCACGCTCCAAGCGTCAGTCCTGAGTAACTCGCAGCGATCGACGCAGGAAGTCGACCTGCATGGTCAGCAGGTTCTCCGCGACGTCCTCCTGCGTTGCCATATGGGTGATGCCGGTTAACGGCAGAACTTCGTGCGGTCGTCCATTTTCGGTCAGCACTCGAGACAGTTGCAGAGAGTGAGCGACGAACACGTTGTCGTCTGCGAGCCCGTGAATCAGCTGCAGTGGACGGGTGAGCCTTGCCGCGCGACCTAGCAGTGAGCTTCGGCGGTAGGCGGCGTCATCGTCTTGGCTCGGAACTCCCAGATACCGCTCGGTGTATCCGGTGTCGTAGAGCTGCCAGTCGGTTACCGGCGCACCGGCGATCGCGGCGTGAAAGACGTCAGGGCGGTCGATCACTGCGAGCGCTGAGAGATAACCGCCGAATGACCAACCACGAATCGCCACTCGATCGAGGTCAAGCGCGGGGTACGCATGCGCGACGGCATGCAGACCTGTGACTTGGTCTTGGAGTACTGGCCCTGCGAAGTCGCCTCGGACTGCTCGCTCCCATGAGGGGCTGCCCGGTGTCCCTCGACCGTCGATGACAACGACGGCAAACCCTTGGTCGGCGAACCATTGCGACTCGCGAAAGGCGCCTTGATGATGGGTCACGCTGGCGTGGTGCGGACCCCCGTACGGATCCAACAGGACCGGAAGTGACCCCGAGCTGGGGTTCCAACCATGGGGGAGCAGCAGCGCAATGCGCGGTCGCTCACCATCACCGGTGAGAAGGGTGACCGAAGGCTTGATCATGGGGGGGTCAGCGAACGACGTGACCTCGTGAGTCGCCGTCTCCGTCATGATGGTCGCGACCGGCAAGTCTCGGTTGAGATCTGCCGAGACGACGATGCGGGTGGTCCCCCCTTGCGCCGCGGAGTGCCAACCTTCTGGCGGGCTGAGCATTTCGCAGTGTTCGGCCGAGAGCGACCAAACCTGTTGGTTGCCCGCGTCGGCAGCGGCCAGGACGGTGATCTGCGAGCCGACGACCGCGGACACCGCCCGCACCTGCAGGCCGGGAGGTGACAGGCGCTCGCCGTCTGCGCAGAGTGCATAGTCGTTTTCGCGCACCTCGACCGTGACCAACCGGCCATCGTCGTCCCAGCATCCGGTGCCAGGCACAACGTCAACCCAGGCCGAATCGCTGACGCTGCGAATCTGGTCGGTTGCCCCGGTCTTCGCATCGATGGCGATCCAACGGAAGACCTGTTGCGCGCGATCAAGGACGCCAGCCACCGGAGCACCGCGGTCCGACCAGTGCACGGAAGCGAGATACTCGGTGGCGTCTGGCAGGCTGACCCGAACCGCGCCGCCTTCGGTGTCCAGAAGCCACAAACTCACGTTCGCGTTGGGGGTACCGGCGGCTGGATATCGCTGCGGTGTCGGTGCCTCCGCCGGAGTCGCCGGGTTGCTGACGAACCACGTACTCACCGGCTGCTCGTCGGTGCGCTGGGCCAACAACTGCGAACCGTCGGGTGACCACCAGAATCCTCTCGCCCGGTCGAGTTCCTCGGCCGCGATGAAGTCGGGCAGGCCCCACTTCACCGTCTCGGACGCTTCGCTCGGCGAGACGGCCATCGACTCGCCGGTGTCGACGCTCACCACGTGCAGCCGCCGAGCCCCCACGAAGGCGACCCGCTTCCCGGTGGGATCGATCTGAGGGTCGATGACAGAGCTGTCGCTGGAAATCTCGCTGGCCCCAGAGCCGAACACTTCGGTGACAAAGAGGCGGCCCGAGAGTGCGAATGCCACCCGTGAAAAGGCCGCGTCGACGCTATAGCCGATGATCCCTCCGGCGGCCTCTCTGGCCCGCGCGCGCCTGGCGCGCTCATCGGCGCTCAGCTCCTCGGCCACGCCGGACAGGAGCTGAGCGGGATCGACGAGCAGGACCTCCCCGGCTTCCTCGGTCCACCTCCACAGCGATCCCACCCGGTCGGTGCCGGAGGCCGAGCGTAGGAAGAGCACTGTGGTGCCGTCGTCGGAAACGCTGAACGAGCGAGGACGCCCCAAGCTGAAACGAAGTGTGCGGGCGTTCTGCCGCGGAAAGGTGTCGGGGGTAGTAGCTGTCATTCCCCCATCATTTCGCAGAGTGCGCATCGGCCCCCATTAGGCTCTATGTCATGTCGCTGAAAGATCGACGACTTCTACTCGTCCATGCCCATCCCGACGACGAGACAATCGGCACCGGGGTGACGATGGCCAAGTACGTCGCCGAGGGCGGCGCGGTCACACTGGTCACCTGCACCCGCGGCGAGGAAGGCGAGGTCCTCGTGCCCGAGCTCGGGCACCTCGCAGCCCATGACGAGGACGACCTCGGCTCGCACCGACGAGTCGAGTTGGCCGCAGCCCTTGACCTGCTGGGTGTCGGCGACCACGAGTATCTCGGGGGCCCTGGGCGGTATCGCGACTCGGGAATGATGGGTACTCCCTCCAACGAACGCGCTGACTGCTTCTGGCGCGCTGACCTCCTCGAGGCGGCGAGCCACCTGGTCACCACCATCCGACGCGCGACCCCGCAGGTCGTCGTCACCTACGACGACTTCGGGCAGTACGGACACCCCGACCACATTCAGGCGCACCGGGTGACGAGTTACGCGCTGTCGCTGGCTGCTGCGCCGTCATTCCGCCCCGATCTGGGAGCGGCGTGGGACGTCCCGAAGGTTTACTGGACAGCCTTACCCAAAGCGGCCGTCCAGCGGGGGATCGATGCGTTCGTGGCGGCAGGGGGCCAGGGGTTCTTCGGCCTCGCTGAGGGCGAGGACTTGCCGTGGGCACTCGATGACTCGCTCGTGACGACCCACGTCACTGCACTCGACCAGGAGCCGCTCAAGATGGCCGCGCTTGGCGCCCATCTGTCGCAGGTCGGTGTCGAGAACGACTTCTTCCGCCTCGCCGAGATGGTCGGGCCCGAGGCCATGGGCATTGAGTATTTCCGGCTCGTCAGGGGCGACCTTGGCCCCACCGGCCCCGACGGGCTCGAGGACGATCTCTTTGCCGGGCTGATCTGAGATCGGCGGCGGTTCCGGGGGCGATACGCCGACTGGGTGACGCTTCACCCTTCCCGCTGTCGCCTCCTGCGCTCGTGAGGAAGAGTGGCCAGCATCGTGACGCTCGGTAGTCCGGGCACCCATGAATGTTCCCAAGGAGGCGGCGTGCCCGATACAGAGCGTGATGGCACCGAGCTGGTCACCGCGACCAGCACAGCTCTGTCGAGCACTTCGGTACTTCGTGCCGGCGACGTCGACGTCGGTCGGTCGCGAGAGAGCAAGCGTCGTCACCGTCTTCGCGTTATGGCGGTCTGGCTCGGGATTCCCGCGCTCTATCTCTGGTACCGGATCGCCATCGGACAGCCGGTGGAGTGGGGACTGCCCACGATCGACGCCTACCTCCTCGTACCGATTCTCTTCTTTAGCGCGCTGCTTCTGATCATCGTCGGCACAACCGTTGGCGCTGGTCGCTCTCCGCATGTGATGTACCGACCAGAGCAGATCACGACAACGCTTGATGACGTCAAGGGAATCGATCCGGTCAAGGACGAGGTGATCAGGTCGCTCAACCTCTTCTTGGCTCACAAGGCATTCGCCAACGACATGGGCGGTACACCACGCCGCGGAATCCTCTTCGAAGGGTCTCCGGGGACCGGTAAGACCTATCTGGCCAAAGCGATGGCACGCGAAGCCGGGGTGCCTTTCCTCTTTGTGTCGGCGACGTCGTTTCAGTCGATGTACTACGGGGCTACCGCGAGAAAGATTCGCTCATACTTCAAGCAGCTGCGCAAGGTCGCGCGGGCCGAAGGTGGAGCCATCGGTTTCATCGAGGAAATCGACGCCATCGCCATGTCTCGTGGCGGCCTGTCCGCCACCTCGATGCCTCCGTCGCTTGCTTCCCTGGGTGTCCACGCCTGCGGCGGGATGACGGCACTGCCTTCTGGCTATGGCACTCCATCCGGCCTCGTGACGAGCCCGTCGATCACCAGCGAAGGGGTTGGAGGTGTCGTCAACGAGCTGCTTGTTCAGATGCAGTCCTTCGACGAGCCGACCGGGTTGCAGAAGGTTCGTACCAAGATTGTCGACCTCGCCAACTTATACCTGCCGGCCCACCGCCAGTTGCGCCGACCAGAACCCCCGTCAACGAACTTGCTCCTGATCGCGGCGACAAACCGTGCCGACAACCTCGACCCGGCGCTGCTTCGACCCGGTCGCTTCGACCGTCGTCTCACCTTTGAGTTGCCGGCCAAGGCTGGTCGCCGCGAAATCATCGACCATTACCTGGGCTTGAAGTCGCACGGGCCAGAGCTCGACACCGAGGACAGGAGGGACTCTCTCGCCGCAGCGACCCAGGGCTACACCCCGGTGATGATCGAGCACCTGCTCGACGAAGCGTTGGTCAACGCCGTTCGCAGGGGAGACTCGCAGATGATCTGGCCGGACGTGGAGCGTGCTCGCCTAGTGGAGGAAGTGGGGATGGGGCAACCCGTCTCGTACACCGTCCACGAACGCAGGCTGATCTCCACCCATGAGGCAGGCCACGCAACGGCTGCGTTCCTGGTCGCCCCCGAGCGACGGCTAGAGGTACTCACGATCATCAAGCGTCGTTCAGCTCTAGGCATGCTGGCGCACGGCGACGCCGAGGAGGTGTACACCCGCTCGCGTACCGAGATGCTGGCGCTGATCCAGATCGCCCTGGGAGGGCAGTGCGCCGAGGAGATCTTCTTCGGTGACGTCTCGACCGGTCCCGGTGGCGATCTGCTCTACGCCACCAACGTGGCCGCCGAAATGGTCGGGTCTTGCGGAATGATCGACTCGTTGATCTCGTTTGCGGCCGTGCAGAACAGTGCCCTCAACGACAGCAACATCGTGGGTCGGGTCCTGGCCGATCCAGCAGGGCGGGCAGCCGTCGAGGACCTGCTTCAGAGCCAGAAGGTGATCGTCAAGGCATTGCTCGAGGAGAACGCTCATCTGATCGAGGCTCTTCGCGATGCGCTCCTCGACCGTGAAGAGCTGATCGGGCGCGAGATCAATGATGTCCTGGCTGCCGCTCAGCCCGATCAGGTCATCGACCTCCGGGTAGCCGCGGATCAGGAGTCCAGCCGCCCCTGACCTGCCCCCATTGGGGCAGGCGGCGTCTACAGGTCATCACCCGGTTGGCCGATGGTCAGTCCGTGGAGTCACTGACTAGCCCTGTCGATGTCGAAGACCGCGCCGCCGAGGATGCGCCGCCGATCGACGGGGTCATTCTGCGATTTGCCGGTGCCCGATATGCGGTCGAGATGGCCAGTGTGGCTGAGGTAGTGCCGGTTCCAGTCCTGACGCGGGTCCCCGGCGGACCCGCTTGGCTGTCCGGTGTCGTCAACTGGCGTGGCCGGGTGCTCCCTGTCGTCGACCTGCGTCCTCTCGTGGGTGCCGCACTGTCGCCGCTCCCGACCAGTGCGCGTCTGGTGGTCGTCGCCGAAGGCGATATAGAGGTCGGTGTTGTTGCCGACATGGTGCCCGGTCTTCTCAGGTGTGACCTTCGCGACCTAGAGCCGATTCCCGGCACGATCGCGACAGGTATCGCCCCACTCGTGCGTGGCATCGTCGATGTCGAAGGGCCCGTCGCCCTGCTGGCCACCGACGCTGTGCTGCGGCTTCGTGAGCAGTTGCCCGCCGCTCGCCGAGCAGCCGGCTGACCCCGTCCCCACGATCAAGGAGTGAGGGGCATGTACACGCGCCGCAACAGCATCGAGTCGAGCGCCCAGCACTGGATCGTGCTCGTGGCCGCGCTCGTGGCGACCTGGATGGCGTTCGGACCATCTGGGCTCGAGGTTGACCTCGTGGAAGCGATAGGTGCGATCTCGCTTCTGACTATCAATGCCCTGGCGGTGACGGTGTTTGCGGCCCGGGCGGTTCGCCGGGGTCAAACCCTGGCCGACACGATGCTGTGGGAGTCGATCACGACCTACGTCAGCCTCCTGTCCGTGGCCGGGCTCATAGCAGTGACCGGAGGGCTTGCCGCTCCCACGCTGTTCATCGCCTTCCTTTGGGCGCCATACCTTGGAATGTCCGTTGCGCTGGGGTACACCGTTCGCGGACTCTCCCTACTGATCGGCACTTCGTTGGGCGCGGCCGGCTGGTACAGCCAGACGTGGCAGCGCACTGGGAGACGGGCGTTCTGGTTGGCGTTTCACTAACGTTCGTCGTCCTCGTCACCTACTTCTACGCGTCCGACCTGTATGCCGAGCGATTCACGGCGGAGAAGCTCGAAGAGGCTGTCAGCGCACGGGTGGCCCAGATTTCGCAGGTGCTCGTCCAGACGGCTGACGGTGATCTCTCGGTGAACGTCTCTGACATCGAGTCGCTGGTTGAGGCGACGGCAAACGCTGAGGAGCTCCACGAGCTCGCCTTGGCGTTGGACCGAACCATCGAGTCGTTGCGGGGTTTGGTGTCTCAGGTGCGGGTGGGTGGGGAGCAGATTGGGGTGTCTGCTTCGCAGGTGTTGGTGGCTGCTCGTGAGCAGGCTGCTGCTGCTTCTGAGCAGTCTTCTGCGGTGGCGGAGACGTCGGCCACGATTGAGGAGTTGGCGGCGACGGCGGCTCAGATTGCTGAGACGGCTGAGCAGGTGGCGTTGTTTGCTTCGGAGACGTTGGGGTTTGCTGAGCAGGGTCGGGTGGCGGTGTCGGCGTCGGTGGCGTCGATGGATCAGATTTCGTCTCGGGTGGATCAGATTGCTTCTCGTGCGTTGGGGTTGGGGGAGAAGGGTCAGGAGATTGGTCGGATTTTGCAGGTGATTGATGAGTTGGCTGATCAGACGAATTTGTTGGCGTTGAATGCGGCGATTGAGGCGGCTCGTGCGGGTGAGCATGGGCGTGGGTTTGCGGTGGTGGCGGCTGAGATTCGGAAGTTGGCGGAGCGGTCGCAGGAGTCTGCTGGTCAGATTCAGTCGATTGTGACGCAGATTCAGGCTGAGACGAATGCGACGATTTTGGCGTCGGAGGAGGGGTCTCGGGAGGTGCGTCAGGGGTCGGCGTTGGCGCGGGATGTGGTGGGTGCGTTGGAGCGGATTTCGGGGATGGTGGATGAGACGACGACTGCTGCGAAGGAGATCAGTATTGCGACGCAGCAGCAGCGTTCGGCGTCGGAGCAGGTGGTGTCGGCGATGGGTCAGGTTGCTGATGTGTCGCGGCAGTACGCGGCGGGGTCGAAGCAGGCTGCGGCTGCTGCTACCGAGCTGAACTCCCTTGCTGGAGACCTCCGCGCCTCCATCGCCCAATTCAAAACCGGCGACGGATCGACCCAACAGGCCTACCCGGCAGACCAGGAGCGTGTGGACGCATGAGTAGCTGGGCTAACGACCCCGAGCTGGTTGCGACGTTTCGACAAGAAGTCGAGGACCGGCTGGCATCGCTCTGCGACGGCCTGCTGAAGTTGGAGAATCACCCCCAGCCGAGACAGCTCGTTACGGCACTGTTCCGCGATGCGCACACCGTGAAGGGTTCGGCGCGGATGCTTGGCCTCGATGGGGTCGTAGACGCCGCGCACCGGGCCGAGGATCTCCTCGGCGCGATCCGCGATGGTCGTTTCGACCCTCGAAGCGACCTTGTCGACCTTCTCCTGGCCGCGGCCGAAGGCATCCGGCGTGGTCTGCCTGGAGCCAATGGACCTATTTCCGACGACGATCTGGCCCGGCTGATCGCCGCTCTGGACAGTGCTCTGGAAGGGCAGAACCCGGTGGAGGTTCCTCGTCTGGCCGTCGCCGGGGATGAAGGGGATCTCGATGAGTCAAACCGTCTGAAGGCTGGCGAGTCGGTGCGCGTACCCGTTCGGCGGGTACACGGCCTGCTCGATGTCGTTGGTGAGGCAGAGCTCGAGGCACGCCGCGTCGAGCGGGGCGTCCTTGAGCTCACGTCACTTACCACCGAACACGTCCGAATCGTGCGAGCCATCAGGCAGTTGACGGCGACCGACGTGTCCGTTCCAGCGGAAGTCGCCGAGAGCCTGCACGGTCTGGTGGCGCTTGGCGATCAGTTCCAGGCCGTCGTCCGTGAGATGCGTGGCTCGATGGAAGATGCGCAGAACCGTCTTGCTCGCGTCCGCGACGGAGCGATGGCCCTGGCTATGGTTCCGGCTCGACGTGTTGTTGCTGCATTCCCGCAGTTGGTGCGAGAAGTAGCCGGCGAGACTGGCAAGGATGTTCGTCTTCGCCTCGTCGGCGAGGACATTGAGCTCGATACTCGGGTGCTCGATGGTGTTGCGGATGCGCTGCGGCACCTGGTGACCAATGCCGTGGACCACGGTTGTGACTCACCATCGGAGCGACTCGCTGCCGGAAAGTCGCCGCAAGCAACGGTGACAGTGTCGGCGCGAGCCGCCGGTTCGACGATCGTGATCGAGGTCTCCGACGACGGTTACGGCATCGATGAGGAAGCACTTCGTCTGTCGGCAATCGAACGCGGCTTGCTGACGGCGGACACCCAGGCTTCGGGTCAGGCGCTGTACTCGGTTCTCTTCCACCCAGGATTCAGCACCAGGGCGGAGGTGACGTCGACATCTGGGCGAGGGGTTGGCTTGGACGTTGTGCGGACGGCCGTCGAGGATCTCGGCGGAACCATCGAGATCGAGAGCGTGCTCGGTATCGGGACAAACTTCGCCATGACTCTTCCCGTCACACTAGGGGTCATGCGGTGCCTGGTAGCCCGGCTGGGGGATGAGCGCTACGCGGTTCCGGTGACCAACGTGGTTGAGACAATCAGCTTGGGGGACGTTGAGATGTCCACAGTGGCCGGGGCCCCCGTCCTCGTCCGTCATGGTTCAGCGGTTCCGCTCGCAGACCTTGGTCGTGCTCTTGGAGTGACTGGCGAGCGTGAGACGAAGGTTGGTGTCGTCGTGCGCTACGGAGGCGCATCGGAGCAGTTGGCGTGGGCAGTAGATGCTCTCGAGGGCGAGCTTGAAGTGGTCGTCAAGGACCTCGGCGGCTTCCTCGGCCGACCGCCATTCATCAGTGGTGGAACCATCGACAGTGATGGAAGTGTGATGCTGCTGCTTGATGTTCGTGAGATGGCTGTCGAGCAGTACACCCGAGGTATCGCCTTCGAGGCACCGGTCGATCCTCAGCCGAACGGAAACGCGCCAGCTGCAACCGCCTCAGACCGAACAGGTCGCAGCAGCACCGGACGCGCCCGCGTCCTCGTCGTTGAGGATTCGATCGGAGTGCGTGAGCTCCAACGCGTCATCTTGGAGGGTGCTGGCTATGACGTCGTCACTGCCGTCGATGGCAGTGACGGTGCGGCACGGCTGACCGGCGATCCGGTTGACCTCGTGCTGTCCGATGTTGAAATGCCGGGGATGGACGGCTTCACTTTGACCCGCACGATTCGGCGAACCCGCGGATGGGCGAGCGTCCCGGTCGTCATCATGACCTCGAGGGGTGACGAGGCAGACAAGCGGGCCGGTCTCGACGCCGGGGCCAACGCCTATCTGCTCAAGAGCGAGTTCGACCAGGCCCAGCTTGTCGACACCGTGCGACGCCTCGTCGGGCGCTAGCCCCTTTCGGCCAGCCCAAGCTCTTCGATGACGTTAAGTCGGCGGGACTTTCGGCCGAAGTCCTCGGGGAGCGAAAGAGAGAGGACGCCCTATGCCGACGGTGGTCATTGCCGATGACAGCCCCACCCTGCGCCGCATCGTTTCGACAGTGCTGGAGCGCGAGGGCTACACCGTCGTGCAGGCCGAAGATGGCGTCCAGGCCGTCCAGTTGGTCTTCCGGCACATGCCGGACGCCGTAGTGCTGGACGTTCAGATGCCCCGGGTGTCAGGCTACGTGGCCGCCCGACTTCTGAAGGATGACTGGCGAACGGCCGACATCCCGATTCTGCTGCTCACGTCCCTCGACGCGGCGAGTGACCGCTACTGGGGGGCCCAAGCGGGGGCCGACCGGTTCCTCACCAAGGACTTCGAGGCCCCACAACTTGTCGAGGCGGTGCATGAAGTGCTGAGCGACGCCGACGCCGCCCGTGGTGGCCGCCCACCCCTTCGACCCGACCCCGTTGACAAGCAACACGACGACGTTTTAGGAAGTGTCAGCGCCCTCCACGCCCGCAACCGCTTCGACTCGTCGATAGCCCCTG
>JAJAYM010000099.1 GCA_027117675.1 Actinomycetes bacterium
ACCCTCGTCGGATCAGCTCAGGAAGCACATCTGCGCAGTTGCCAACCAGCCCAACCGACAGCGCGCGACGATCACGCTTGGCGGCCTCACAGCGCGCAATCGCGTCGTCTAGGTCGTCCGCCTGTTCATCGAGATACCGGTGCTCGATGCGACGCTGCAACCGCCACGGATCGATTTCGATGCAGAGCGCAACCCCGCCGTTGCCAGTGACGGCCAGCGGTTGGGCACCGCCCATTCCGCCGAGGCCACCGGTGAGCGTGATCGTGCCCGCGAGCGTCCCCGAGAAGTGTTCGTTCGCCACCTCAGCGAAGGTCGCGAAGGTGCCTTGGAGGATGCCCTGCGTACCGATGTAGATCCACGACCCGGCCGTCATCTGGCCGTACATGATGAGTCCGAGGTCCTCGAGTTCGCGGAAGTACTCCGGCGTCGCCCACTTCGGCACCAAGAGCGAGTTTGCTATGAGAACGCGTGGCGCGTGCTCGTGCGTCCGCATCACGGCCACCGGTTTGCCGCTCTGCACGAGCAACGTGTCGTCGGGAGCCATTTCGCGCAGTGAGCGGACGATCGCGTCGAACGCTGGCCAACTACGAGCAGCCCGGCCGTTCCCTCCGTAGACCACCAGGTCGTCCGGCCGCTCGGCGACCTCGGGGTCGAGGTTGTTGTGCAACATTCGCAGAGCGGCTTCGGCGCCCCACGATGAGCAGGAGCGCTGCGGGCCACGCGGGGCACGAACGGTGCGTGCGCCGTCCAACGGACCACCTCCTTACGACAAAACCCGGGCTCGGGCCCAAAAAATGTGCAAGTTACCCAAAGGTCAGGGTGGACGAGACCTCTGCGGGGCAGACTAGACCCATGAGCGACGACCTCGACGCCATCCGATCCCGCCGGTTGCTCGCTGACCCGGGCGGCGAGTTCGACCCCGAACCGGATCTGACCCGGCTGCTGTCGAACAGGCGCAGCTCGGCGATCAGCGTCTGGGTCGATCCGATCTCCCCCGCCACCGGACTCTTCCTGCCCTACCTCGACATCGACGGACACTCCAACGGTGGGCGGCCCTGGCGGTTCCGCGGCCACCATGAAGTGCAGCTCCGACTACTGCCGGACCCCAACGACGAGCTCAGCGGCCTGGTGGCCCGATGCATCGTCGCGGTCAGGGCTTGGGCGGTGCTGCGCGGAGCCGGCGACAAGCTGGTGCCGATGGACTACGACGTCCCCTGGGGATATCTCTTCCACCTCCAGCGCGATCTCCTGACCTTGAGGCAACTGGGGTTGCCGCATCTGGTGGCCACTGCCGGACGTGACGGAGACTGGCTGGGCAACTGGGTGTCTCAGTACTTCGATGCGCCGGAGGTGCACGAGGCAGTCGCCAAGGATATGGCCACGGCTCGCGCCCTCACCATCAGCGAGGCGCCCACCGTGATGGTGGGCGGCACGGTGTTCCGCGCCGAAGAGATGCCCGACGACATCGACGCCCAGGTCGAAGCCCTCCTCGTCTAAGGCTCACCCCACCCACCGCAATGAGTGAGTTGACCGCCCCTGTAGGGGCCGCAGGTTCTATGGGTTCACACGCTGTGGCTAGGGATCGGGGGTAGACGCCGCCAGCCCGGCAAAGGTGCTGCGCGTCAGCTCGCTGAGTGGTCCAACCTTGAGTTGCTGGGCGTCGGACGCGTCCCACATCACCTGGTGGATCGGCTGCACGTCGCGCGTCGACGAGGTCAGAAACGCCTCTTGCGCGTCACGGAGTGCCGACAGTGGCAGATCTGCCTCGTGGGCGCCGCACCATTCGATGACCAGCTCTCGGGTGATGCCTGCCAGGCAGCCGCTGGCCAGTGACGGCGTCAACAGCTCGCCATCGAGCACGACGAAGATGTTGCTTCCGGTGCCCTCACAGAGCTCACCGACGGTGTTGGCGAAGATCGCCTCGCTGGACTCGTGATCGTGAGCTCGGTCGAGCGCGACGACGTTCTCGGCGTAGGACGTGGTCTTCAGGCCGGTGACCGCCGAACGCTCGTTGCGCACCCACGGGACGACCGCGACCGACGTCGAAGGCTCCCACGCGCTCTCGGGTGAGACCGCGAGCATCAGCGTGGTGCCATCGTTGCCGCGGTCAGATCCGAGCGGACCGGGTCCGCCGGTCAGCGTGATGCGCAGGCGCCCCGCTGCGGGCTCGGCGTCCAGCAGTTCGCTGATCCCAGATCGGACGTGGTCGTGGTCGGGAGTGGGCAGCCCCAGGCCGGACGCCGACCGATCGAGGCGCTGCAGGTGCCGGGTGAGGGCGAAGGCCGCACCACCTGTCACCTTGCACGTCTCGAAGACGCCGTCCCCAACCGTGAAGCCGTGGTCGAAGGGCGATATACGAGCGTCGTCTGGTTCGGTGAGCGCGCCGTTGACCCAGACCTGCATCGTCATCACCTTTTCGCGGATGCCTCGTGAAGCTGACCTCGGCAAGTTACCTCAACGGAGCGGCCGACTGCGTAGCAGGCGTGGCTGCAAGTGGTTCTGTCTCGCGACGAGAGTTAGCCCCGGATTTGCGGCCAAAGCGCCGAATTTCCGGGGCTAACTCTCGTAGTGGCCTCGGAAAGCAGCCGACTCCGCCGCGACGGCAAGCAGTCGGCTCGCCTTGAGCTCGGTTTCGTCCCACTCGCGGGCAGCATCAGAGCCCCAGGTGATCCCGGCCCCGGTGCCGAAGTAGACGCGTTGGGCGTCACCCCAGAACGTCCGGATGCCCACCGCAAGTGAAGCCCTTCGCGCATCGGCATCAACCCATCCGACCGCCCCGCAGTAGGGGCCGCGCGGTGCCATCTCGATCTCGTCGATCAGTCGGACGGCTGACGACTTCGGCGCCCCGGTGATCGATCCGGGCGGAAAGGTTGCCTCGAGAATCTGCACCCAACCGGCGTCGGCTCGCAGCTGGCCCTGGACCGTCGAGACCAGGTGCACGAGGCCGGGATGTGCTGCGTGGCGAAGCAGCGATGACACGTGGACGCTCCCGGTGGCGGCCACGCGTCCGATGTCGTTGCGAACGAGGTCGACGATCATGATGTTCTCGGCGGTGTCCTTGTCGAGCAGGTCGGCCGACGTCCGCCCCGTCCCCTTGATCGGCGACGACTCGAGAAGATCACCCTCACGTCGAAGAAACAGCTCGGGCGATGCGCTCACCACCTCAAGCCCGTGGTCGGGCAGCATCACGACCCCAGCGTGCGGCGCGGGGTGATCGCGCGCAAGCAAGTCGGCTAGGCCGCGCAGGTCACGCCCCTCGCGCGGTGCAGCGAGGACGCGGCAGATGTTGGCCTGGTAAACGGTGCCAGCGGCGATCGCGGCGCGAATCTGCTCGACCGCGTTCAGATACTGGGCGCGTGTCATCGATGACACCCACGCATCGCGCGGAATCGGTCTCCACTCGATGCCCGGTGAGGCCCGTGGCGCACGTCCCACAACAGTCTCGACACGTCCGAAGCGAGCAGCCGTGAACGCGCCCTCGTAGGTGTGCACGACCGCCCACCATCCTGCTCCATCGAGGCATGCCGGGTCGTGACTCACCTCCTGGAGGTCAGTGGCGACGAGATCCCCGAAGCGGGCGAAGGGTTCCATGGCAGATGCCGATCGCTCAGTCGAGCGAACCGGCCACACTTTCGGCCGCGCCAACGAGCTCGGGAAGCAGCGCGTCAACGGCTGCCAGCTGTGGGGCCACCTCGCGGTCAACGTTCATGGCTGGCACGTGCTCGCGGAGCAGAGCGTGGGCGGCCGCAACTGCGGGGCTCGGATCTGCAGTCGCGGCGCGCAAGTCGATCGCTTGAGCAGCGCACACCAACTCGACGGCGAGCACGCTGCGGACGTTGCGGACGACGTCGCGCAGCTTGCGCACCGACGTCCAGCCCATCGAGACGTGATCCTCCTGGTTACCCGACGTCGGGATCGTGTCGACGCTGCTCGGGTGGGCGAGCACCTTGTTCTCGCTGACTAGTGACGCCGCCGTGTACTGAGCGAGCATGTAGCCACTGTTCGTGCCCGCCGCCGGTGCGAGGAACGGTGGCAGGCCGCGGGAGAACGCCGGATCGAGCATGCGATCGGTGCGCCGTTCACTGATCGAGGCGAGCTCGGAGATCGCAATGGCCAACATGTCGCCGCCGAACGCGAGCGGCTCGCCGTGGAAGTTGCCGGTCGACATCACCTCGTAGTCGGTGCCGTCAAGTGTTGGCACGATCACCGGGTTGTCGACGACTGCGCTGAGCTCGACGGTCAGCACCGACGACACGTGGCTCAGCACGTCACGGACGGCGCCATGAACCTGCGGGGCGCAGCGCAGTGAGTAGGAGTCCTGGACGGCGTGCTCGAGGTCGTGGCGGTGACTGGCGAGCAGCCCCGAGCCGGCCAGCAGCCGGCGCAAGTTGTCGGCGACACGCAGCTGCCCGACGTGCGGACGGATGTCGATCACCCTGGCGTCGAAGGCACGGTCAGTGCCCAGCAGCCCGTCCAACGACATCGCGCAGGCGAGGTCGGCCACCTTCACCAGCAGCCGCGACTGGTCGACGGAGAGTGCCAACCTGGCCTGCATCGGCTCGGTGCCGTTGATGAGGCTCAACCCCTCCTTGGGTTGCAGCACCAGTGGCTCGATGCCCTCTTCAGCGAGTAGCACAGCGGCCGGGCTACCCCAAAGATCGCTGGCTCCCGCGCGCCGCAGCCGGCCTTCGCCGACGAGTGGAAGCGCAAGGTGCGCGAGCTGTGCGAGGTCACCGGACGCCCCGACGCTGCCCTGACCCTGGATCACCGGCAGCAGGCCGCGTTCGAGGAGAAGGAGCAACCGCTGCGGGAGCTCGACCCGCACCCCGCTGATGCCCACCGCGAGCGTCCGAGCGCGCAACAACAACAGCGCCCTGACCACGTCATCAGCGAGTGGGTCGCCCACACCCGCTGCGTGCGACCGGATCAGCGCTAGCTGCATGGCAGCGAGGTCGCCTGGCGCGATGCGGGTGTTGGCCAGCGCGCCAAAGCCCGTGGTGATGCCGTACATCACCCGGTTCTCAGCAACCGCTCGTTCGACGACTTCACGCGTCCGGGCCATCCGGCCGGCGACTCCAGGATCCAGGGACGCCACACGGCGTCCCCGCGCGACCTCGACCACCTCATCGATGCTCAGGGCATCCCCGGTGACGACCAGTGGCTGGGTGACTGCGGGCTCTGACACGCCCGTCACGGTATCCCCTCTGGCTCGCCGCCCACTTTGGGCTGACCTGCGAGGATCGGCTATCGTTGCCGTTCGCCAGCCCTCACAAGGGGCTGGATTCGCGGACGTAGCGCAGCTGGTAGCGCATCACCTTGCCAAGGTGAGGGTCGCGGGTTCG
>JAJAYM010000100.1 GCA_027117675.1 Actinomycetes bacterium
CGGCCCGCCCTCGAGCAGGACGTGGTGAACGTCCTTGGCGAAGAGTTGGTTCAGGACGGTGCTCACCTCGCGCGTTCGGAAGAGGAGCGTCGGTCCAGACTCGTTGAGCACTCGCGCCGCTCGAGGGATCTCGCGCTCGCCCACGACCACGCGCAACGGCTGGCGATCGAGTAGGGCGCCCTGTTCGTCGCGGGCGCTCAGCTGTGGGTCGTCAACGATGACCGTGCCCGTACCCACAACAACAGCGTCAACGCTGGCCCTGATCCTGTGCACCTCCGCACGCGACGCGGTGCTGCTGATCCACCGGCTTGTTCCGTCGGCGGCGGCAACCCGCCCGTCGATCGTCGCGGCGAACTTCCAGGTGACCAGCGGCCGTTGCCGGTCCATGGCGAACGACCAGACCGGGTTGAGCGCACGGGCATCATCGGCCATCACCCCGCCGACCACCTCCACCCCCGCAGCGGCCAGCGCCTCGGCACCGCCGGCCGCCAGCGGATTCGGGTCGGGTTGCCCGAACACCACCCGCGCAACACCGGCAGCCACCAAGGCGTCGGCACAAGGACCGGTACGCCCGGTGTGGTTGCAGGGCTCAAGCGTGACGACCGCCGTAGCGCCACGAGCTGAATCGCCGGCATGAGTCAAAGCATCAACCTCAGCGTGCGGGCTGCCCGGGCCGTGGTGGAACCCCGAACCGATCACGGTGCCGAACGTGTCGAGAAGGACAGCGCCGACTCTCGGATTGGGGTGGGTGTACAGCTCGGGGTCAGCAGCCAACAGGAGGGCGCGCGACATCGCGTCGATCTCACTGGTGCTCGCCCTACCGGCCACGCCCGTCTCCTCGACCATCGGGCTCCGGGGGCACAGCATGCGACCGCCCGACATCGTCGAGCTACCTCCGGCCAACAAGCCGGTTGCACGCGCCTCTCATCCGGACTTTCACCGTCGGCCTCGGAGTTTCACCGAGTCAACCGACCGCTGGCTGCGAACGGGTCGCGGGCTTTCACCGCCGGTTCGGAGTTGCACCGACCCCGGAGCGTGCGTTTGTTACGAGCCTTCAGTCTCTCACAGCGGCGGCCTGAGCGGCAGCGCGGAGGTGAGATACGGCCGCCGCTGGGTCGTCTGCGTTGAACACGGCTGAACCGGCCACGAAGACATCGGCTCCAGCCTCGGCGGCCCGCTCGATGGTCGACGGTGAAACCCCGCCATCGACCTGCAACCACACCGCCGAGTCTCGATCATTTAGCAGCTGGCGGGCCCTAGCGATCTTTGGCAGAACGACATCCAGAAACGGCTGGCCGCCGAAGCCGGGCTCAATCGTCATCAACAAGATCATGTCGATCTCAGGGAGTAAGTCGGCGTAAGGCTCGATCGCGGTCGCGGGGTTGAAGGCGACCCCTGCACGCGCACCCAACGACCGAAGCGAACGGGCGATGCGCACAGGAGCGTACGCCGCCTCAGCGTGAAACGTCACCGACGCCGCACCAGCCTCGACGTAGGCCGGAGCCCAGCGGTCTGGGTTCTCGATCATCAGGTGACAGTCGAGCGGCAGGGCGGACACCTTGTGCAGTGATTCAACGATGGGCAGGCCCAGGGTGAGGTTGGGCACGAAGTGGTTGTCCATCACATCGACGTGCACCCAGTCCGCGACCTCAGCGATCGAGGCGACTTCGGCCTCGAGTCGCGCGAAGTCTGCCGACAGAATGCTTGGCGAGATCTGGATACTCACGGTCGCAGTCTAGATGCACAAGCCGGGGCGGCACCGACAAGGACCGGCCGAGCGGTCAGGCTGGATCGAGCCGCGAACGCTGCATCGCCGGCAGGGCACGACGCGTCAATACACCGGCTGCTGATCGCGCTGAGACGCTCACGGTCTTAAGGCGCGCCTCAGTCAGCCGAGCGCTGGGGCCAGCGACACCGATTGCGGCCAGCACCGCCCCCTCAGGGGCCAACACCGGGACTGCCACTGAAGACATCCCGTCTTCAAGCTCGTCAACCGAGGTCGCGTACCCCTGTCGGCGAACCGTCGGCAACAGCCGACGAAACTGCTGCGGATCGCTGATCGTCCTGCTCGCTCGCTGCGACAACGGCGGCTCCAGCGCGGCGTCGAGATCGGCGATCGCACCGTACGCAGCAAATATCTTGCCACTGGACGAGCAGTGCACTGGACTCCCCCGCAACCAGATCCATGGTTCTTCAGAAGACCCGCGTGTCGCGGCAACGTGTTGGACGTAGAGAACCGCACGCCCCATAGGAAGTGAGAGATAAGCGACCTCGCCGGTGGCTGAAGCGAGGTCGCGCAGCACCGGGCGGGAGACCTCGACCACCCCCAGGTCGGTCACCGCATCCACCGCCAGACTTGCCAACCTCGGCCCAAGTCGATAGCCGGCGCCATCGCGTCGAACGAGCTCGCGCTCGGCCAGCGTCCCCAGCAGTCGGGACGCGGTCGCCTTGTGCACGCCGAGTCGGCGCGCCACTTCCGACACGCCAAGCGGAGTGCGCGCCGATCCCAGCAACTCCAGTACATCTGCCACGCGTTCAACCGCGCCGGTGGGTCGCATGGGGCGACTCACCCGCCCTTGCTGCGCAGCGGGCCAACAGCTGGGGCGCCCGGTTTGGTCGGCGTCGCGAGCGCAGCCCTTACCTCATCGTCGACTCGACCATTGGTGACCAGCAGATGGCCACCATCGACCGGAGGGCCGCCCTCAAGGCGGGTCAGCTGACCCCCGGCTTCGGCCACAATCAAACTGGTCGCAGCAAAGTCCCACTCAAAGCACGGCCCCTGTTCGACCAGCGCCTCTGCGGCCCCCCTTGCCACCAGCAGATGTGCCCAGGCATCGCCAATTCCCCGACTCGCGCGAGCCCCAGCCAAGACGCGCTGCAGCGCGTCGAGGCCGGTCCCAGTGGGTCGGGTGAACTCCTCCAGCGCGGCATGCAGCACGAACGAGTCGTCGAGCCGGTCGACCGTCGACACCTCGACGGCTCGACCGTTGCACCACGCCCCGGACCCGAGGGCCGCGTGATACCGCTCGCCCAGGGCTGGCGCATCGGCAACACCCAAGGCGATCGAGCCACCGACGGCATCACCGAGCCGAAGCGCAATCAGGGTGGTCCACAGCGGGATGCCTTCGGCGAACATTCGGGTCCCGTCGATCGGGTCCACCACCCACACCCGCCCACTCGTACCCGGCGTGAGCCCCCCTTCTTCGCCGAGGACACCGTCATTCGGACGGTGCTCGGCGATCAGGCCGCGAATCGTGTTCTCAGCTGCCGCGTCGACCTCGGTGACCGGTGTCGCGTCAGCTTTTAGCCGAACATGTTGGCGTCCACCGAAAGCTGAGAGGGTGACGGCCGCCGCAGCATCGGCCAGCTCGAGGGCTAACTCAAGATCGCCGACTTGGGCACCGGAGAGGTCGGCATCGCGTGACGACGGGGAAGGCTTCACACGGCCGGAGCGTAGCGGGCAGCCAGGAGAACGTCTGCTGAGTCGTTCAGGAGGTCCACCAGCCGGAATGCTGGCCACTTTGATCACTTTGCGTCACCATGTCACTACACAGGGAGGTTGCATGCGGGGCGGGGTGAAGCAGACCAACGTGGGGAGCGCCAGGCGAAGATGGTCTGAGCGCATGCTTGCGCTTCCGCCTGGCGTGGTAGGCGCGCAGCGCCGGCGCGCCAGAACCTTGCTGGGCGTCACGACAGCGCTCGCGCTCGCGGCTGTCCCCCTGAGCGTCTTCGTCGGGACGTTCCTGCCCGAACCGGGGCGCAACGTTCCTATTGTGCTCGCCGGTCTCGTTTACTACGCCGCGATCCGCGCACTCGTTCGCCGTTCGCACTTCACCCTCGCAGCTTGGGTGTTTCTCTCCTACTTCATCCTGGTTCCGCTCAACGGGTTCCTCCCCGGCGATGGCCCATTGCCTGCCGACGTGCTTTTCGTCACGATCATCCCCGTTCTAGCAGCCGTCGTGCTGCCTGCGCGCCATGTAGTGATCGCCACCGGTATCGCGCTCATCGACCTGCTGGTCGTCAGCCAGACCGCCTCCGATCTGACCCTCGGTCTCGAAGACCTGACGGTCTACTCCGTCATCTTGCTCGCCATCGTCGGATCGGCAGCGACCGTCCTCACCGTTGTCATCGACGGCGCCTTCGACGACCTCAATCAAACCAAGCTGGAGGCGCGGGTTCGCTCGCGGACCACGGAGCTAGCTGACGCCCTGCAACGTGAGCAGCGACTCAGCGCCCAGCTCGGTGAACTCTCCGTCCGTGACCCACTAACTGGTCTACACAATCGGCGACACATGGACGAAACCATCGACCGGATGTTCAGCTATGCGCTGCGGAGCAAGGATCCACTGAGTGTGGCCATCATCGACCTCGACGACTTCAAACGCATCAACGACCGCCACACCCACCTGGTGGGCGACCAAGTGCTGCAGCAGGCGGCCGCAGTTTTGGCTGGTGCGATTCGCGGCTCCGATGAGCTCGTCCGGATGGGCGGTGAGGAGTTCGCCCTCCTCATGCCGGGCACCTCTTCTGCGGAAGCCCTCACGGTCTGCGACCGCATGCGGTGCACGCTGGCCCAGCACGACTGGGACGCTGTGATCGCCGGAATCGCGGTACTGCCAGTTTCGGGATCGCCACGACCGGTGTTGCGCGCGAAGTCTCCGAGCTGGTTCGAAGCGCCGACGAGCAGCTACTCAAGGCCAAGCGCGCCGGTAAGAACCGGGTGCTCTGTTCGACGGCTGAGGTGGCCTAGGGGTCAGTCGCTGCGGCGGAGCAGTGACAGGTACATCGCGTCGGTCCCGTGCAAATGCGGCCAGAGTTGCACGTCCGGTCCGGAGCCGACGTCTGGCGGAAGACCGGGGAGTAGCGTTCTGGCATCAACCTGCTCGACTCCACCCTGCTCTCTGGAATTCTGCTGCGCCAGCACCGCGTCGACCACCTCCTTGGTCTCGGCCAGCAACGGCGAGCAGGTGACGTAGGCGACGACGCCACCGGGACGCACCAACCGAAGAGCGTTCGCCAGGAGCCTGCGCTGCCCTGCCACCAAGGCTGGCAGGTCAGCCAGCTCTTTACGCCACCGCGCCTCTGGCCGACGCCGGAGTGCGCCAGCACCAGAGCACGGCGCATCCAGCAGCACCCGGTCAAAGGCTCCCGCTGTCTCGGACGCCCGCAAAGGGTCACCGGCATCAACCACCCGCACCGTCGCGCCAGCACCGCCCGCCTGGCTCACCAGACGCGCTCGGTGTGGCATCAGCTCCCACGCTTCAACGGCTGCCCCATGTTGCTCCGCCAACGCAGCCAGCAGCGCCGCTTTGCCACCTGGGCCGGCGCACATGTCGAGCCACCGCTCTGCCCGGCCGGACGCGGGCGAGGAGGCTCCATCGCGACCAGTGACCGGAGCGGCGACCAGCGCCGCGGTGACGAGTTGGCTTCCCTCGTCTTGCACCCCTGCGCGGTGCTCGCGCACCGCGGGTAGGGACCCCGGGTCGCCGGACGGCAAGATGGCGGCGATGGGTGACCAACGGCCCGGACGAGCGCCGGCGTCGGTCAACTCCGCAAGGGTGCAGCGGCCGGGACGCGCCACCAGAGTCACTTCAGGTGCCACGTTGTCGGCGGCCAGCAGGTCCTCGAGCTCTTCTGCTGGCCGGCCTCGAGCAGCCAACGCCGCGGCGAACTCGTCAACGAGCCACGTCGGGTGTGCATGCCGAAGCGCCAACGACGACGACGCCGACCGATCATCACTGCCAACCAACTGGGTCATCCACTCATCGAAGGTGTTTGCCGCAATACGACGCAGAACCGCGTTGACGAAACCGGCCCTGGCTCGTCCGATTTCACCCTTGGCAAGCTCGACGGTCGTCGTTACTGCGGCATGGGTAGCGACGTTCATCCCCAGCAACTGGTGGGTGCCCAGGCGCAGCAAGTCCTGGATCGGCCGGTCGACCTCCGACCATTGGCGATCGATCACCGAGCTCGCAATCGCGTCGTAGCTGCCGCTGCGTCGCAGGGTTCCGTAGGTGAGCTCGGTGGCGAACGCGGCATCACGCCCGCTGATCCCCGCCGTTCTGAGCCGCTCGGGCAGCAGGAGATTCGCGTACGCGCCGCTCTCAGTGACCGCGCGCAACACCTCATAAGCGACCCGGCGTGGTCGGTCGACCGGACCCTTGCTCACCGGAACGTCGCCCCGTCATCGAGTCGAATCCCTCGGGCCCAGTCAGCGGCGTCCATCGTCTTCTTACCTGCGGGACGAACATCTCCCAGCTGCACGGGGTGTGATCCGGTACCAACCAAAACAGCACGCTTGGTCACCTGCACCACGCCGGGCGCAAGTTCGTTCGCAGCCTCGGGCAAGCCGGTCTCCACCGACGGCTGGGCGACCGGTAGCAGGCCGAGCCGTTGTCCGCCGCACTCGGTCCACGCACCAGGGTCGGGGGTGCAGGCGCGGATCAGTCGGTCGATGGCCAGCGCCGGATCTGTCCAGCGCACCCTGGCGTGCTGGGCGGTGATCTTCGGCGCCAGGCTCACCCCATCAACCGGCTGGTCGGCGGGAAGCAGCTGGCCGCTCTCGATGCCGTCGAGGGTGTGGACGAGCAACTCGGCCCCAGCCACCGCCAGTCGCTTGAGAAGCTCGCCAGAGGTGTCGGAC